>JBGSNW010000017.1:0-6082 GCA_041739435.1 Burkholderiaceae bacterium | reverse complement strand
CCGGCGCCACGCGACGCCCACGGTGCCTGGCCCGGTTGGCGAGCCTTTCGCGTGCAACGGCGCGAATTCGAAGACGCCGGGCATTCCCAGTGTTCGTTCTATCTGGCGCCGGTGGATGGTGCACCGTTGCCCCCGTTCAAGCCGGGTCAGTTCCTGACCTTCCAGTTTCAGCTGGCGCCGGAGGGTGGCCGAGCGGAGCCTGCGGCGCAGGGCACGGCGCGTACGCTCACACGCTGCTATTCGCTGTCGGATCGACCGGACCCGACGGCGTTCCGTGTCACGGTCAAGCGTGTTCTGGCACCGGCCAACCAGCCCGATTGCCCACCCGGCGCGGCTTCCGGCTACCTGCATGAACATGTGCGTGAAGGCGATGTGCTGCAGGTCCGGGCTCCGGCGGGCCATTTTTATCTGGACCCGGCACCCGATGTGCCTGCCGTGCTGATTGGCGGCGGCATTGGCATCACGCCCATGATGAGCATGTTGCGCTGGTGCCAGACCGAGCAGCCCGGGCGCACGGTGCACCTGTATTACGGCGTGCGCAACAGTTCCGAGCATGCGTTCAAGTCGTCGCTTGAGGCGCTTGCCGCGTCGCACCCACTATTTCACCTGAATGTCGCCTACAGCCAGGCCGGTGCCGATGATGTGCCCGGCCGCGATTTCCAGCACGCAGGGCGGGTGGACGTGGAGTTGCTCCGGCGCACGCTGCCGCATGGGCGGCACCAGTTCTACATTTGTGGCCCGGCCCCGATGATGGAGAGCCTCGTGCCCGCACTGGTTGCGTGGGGTGTGCCACCGGCTGACATTCACTTTGAAGCGTTCGGTCCGGCGTCGGTGCCGTCACTGGCGGGCGCGTCGGAGGGAAGTGCGCCCGTGCCTGCCGGGCCGGTGGAGATCCGGTTCAACCGGGCCGGTCGCACGCTGGTGTGGGACGGGCAGGACACCAATCTGCTGAACTTTGCCGAGCGGCATGGGGTGGCGGTCGAGTCGGGCTGCCGCTCGGGGGGGTGTGGCAGTTGCCAGGTTGGCCTGGTTGGTGGCAAGGTCCGCTATGCCAACACGCCCGACTTCGACGTCGCACCCGGCCATTGTCTGCTGTGCGTCGGCATGCCCGAAACCGCATTGATTCTGGAGGCCTGAGCGCCATGCAAGCCCGCCTGATCCGCCACGAAGTCATGCCGTTCCTGCTGTCGCTGGTGATGCTGGCGGCGGCGGCGTTGCTGGTGGATGCGCTGCTGCACGCGTTCAACGCCGTGTGGGTGGGGCGTTACCTGGGTATCCCCGGCACCTTGCTGATCATCGGTTCGTTTGGCTATTCGGCGCGCAAACGCAAGCTCATCCAGAAAGGCCACCCGATGCAGTTGTTGCGCTGGCACGAGCGCATGGCCTGGCTGGGCTCGTTGCTCGTGCTGGTGCATGCGGGCGTCCACTTCAATGCAATCCTCGGGTGGCTCGCGGTGTGGGCGATGCTGATCAACGTGGCCAGTGGCCTGACCGGGAAATATCTGCTCGACCGTGCGCGCAAGCGACTCGAAACCTCACGCCAGAAGATGCGGGAGCGGGGGCTGTCGCCGCAAGAGCTGGAAGACCGGACCTATTGGGACACCATGACGTTTGACGCGGTCAAGAAGTGGCGCGCGGTTCACTTTCCGATCACGCTGGCGTTTGGCGTGCTGGCGTTGGCGCACATCGTTGCGGTGTTCCTGTTCTGGGGCTGGAAATGAAGCGCCGCTGGCTCATGCTGCTGATTGCGGCCAATCTGGTGGCCCTGTTGGTGCTGATCTTCGTGTACCCGCACCTGATGGTGAGCCCCGGCGCGCTGATGCCGGGCCATGCCGAGCTGGCCACCGACTGCTTTGCGTGCCATGCGCCGCTGCGCGGTGTGGCGGCCGACCGCTGCACCACCTGCCACGCCTTGCCCGACATCGGCCTGCGCACGACCAAGGGCGTGGCGCTGCCCAGGAAAGCCGTCTAGACATCTTTCCACCAGGAGCTGATCGAGCAGGACTGCGCGGCCTGCCACAGTGACCACGCGGGGCTCAAGCTCACCCAGGGCAGCCGCAAGCCGTTTTCGCACGGGTTGCTGCGCACTGCGATACAGGAGCGTTGCGAAACCTGCCACACGTCCCCAACGGACCGACTCCACCAGCAGAGTCCAGGCAACTGTGGCCAGTGCCACACCATCAAGGCCTGGAAGCCCGCCACCTTCGATCACGACAAGTTCTTCGTGTTGGACGGGGATCACAACGTCAAGTGCCTCACCTGCCACACGGGGGCCGACTACAAACGCTACACCTGCTATGGCTGCCACGAACACCAGCCCGACCGGATTCGCGCCAAGCACATCAAGGAGGGCATTCCGGATTTTGAGAATTGTGTGGAATGCCACCGCAGCGCCGATGAGGAGCCCGAAGGCAAACGCGAAGGCAAAAAACGAGGAAAAGACCGGAAACGGGATTGACGGCCGGATCCACGGCAGGGGCTGCAAATTTTTAACCGATTTGGCACTTAGCCCCCGTCAAATGGCGCTACCTTGCTATCAATAATGTATAACTCTTGATGCCCGCCAGCGTCAGCAGCAGCGAGCCGAACAGGTGCGCGGCGGTGGTGCCGAAGGCCAGTGCGTAGCGTTGGGCCTGCAGCATGGCCACCACTTCGGCCGAGAAGCTCGAAAACGTGGTCAGTGCGCCCAGAAAGCCGGTGACCAGCGCCAGCCGCCACACCGGGTCCAGTTGTGGCAGGGCCTGAAAGCCCGCCACACACAGGCCCACGAGGTAACCGCCGATGAGGTTGGCGGCCAGCGTGCCCCAGGGCAGCAGGGCGCCGGGGTGGTTGAGCCACAGGCCCAGGCGCCAGCGTGCCAGCGCACCCGCGCTGGCACCGATGCAGAGGGCAAGGACCGGGATCATGGGCCGTATGCTAACGCCCCATCATCTGCTGCGGCAGCCAGGTGACGATGCCGGGGAAGATGTAGATCAGCGCGATGGCGCCGCACATCAGCAAAAACATGGGCAGCGCCACGCGCGCGATCCAGGGCAGGTCTCGGCCCGTCATGCCCTGCAGCACAAACAGGTTGAAGCCCACGGGCGGCGTGATCTGCGCCATCTCGACCACCAGCACCACGAAGATGCCAAACCAGATCGGGTCGATGCCGGCGGTCTGGATGGTGGGCAGGAGCACGCCCATGGTCAGCACCACCATCGAGATGCCGTCCAGAAAACAGCCCAGGATGATGAAAAACACCGCCAGCGCCGCGATCAGTTGCGCCTGGCTCAGGCCCAGCGCGCCGATCCATTCGGCCAGATGCCGCGGCAGCCCGATGTAGCCCATGCTGAGCGTGAGAAAGGCCGCGCCCGCGAGGATGAGCGCGATCATGCAGTACAGGCGCGTGGCGCCCATGAGCGAGCCCTTGAAGGTTTGCCAGTTCATCGAGCCCTGCACGCCCGAGATGACCAGCGAGCCCACCACGCCCAGCGCGGCGGCCTCGGTGGCCGTGGCCACGCCGGTGTAGATGGAGCCCAGCACCGCGCCGATGAGCACCACCACCGGGATCAGGCTGCGCGACGCCGACAGCTTTTGCGCCAGGCTGAGCACCGGGTCGCGCGGGGGCACGAGGTGCGGGTTGCGCAGCGCCCACAGCATGATGTAGCCCGAGAACAGCGCCGCCAGCAGCAGCCCCGGCAGCACGCCGGCGATGAACAGCCGGGCGATCGACACCTCGGCCGTCACGCCGTACACGATCATGATGATGGACGGCGGGATCAGCAGGCCCAGCGTGCTGGCGCCGGCCAGCGTGCCGACGATCATGGATTCGGGGTAGCCGCGCTGCTTGAGTTCGGGCAGCGTCATCTTGCCGATGGTGGCGCAGGTGGCGGCGCTGGAGCCCGACACCGCCGCAAAGATGGTGCAGCCCACCACGTTGGTGTGCAGCAACCGCCCCGGCAGCGCCTGCACCCAGGGCGCGAGGCCCTTGAACATGTCCTGGCTGAGCCGGGTGCGAAACAAAATCTCGCCCATCCACACGAACAGCGGCAGCGCGGTCAGCGTCCAGCTGCTGGCCGAGCCCCAGATGGTCACGGCCATGGCGTCACCGGCCGGGCGCGCGCTGAACAGCTGCATGCCGATCCAGGCCACGCCCGACAGCGTGAGGCCGATCCACACCCCGCTGCCCAGCATCAGGAACAGCGTGACGATCAGCAGACTGGTGATGGCGATGTCATTCATTGCGAAGGGCCTCACCCGGGGTGGCGCGCTGGCGTTGGCCGCGCAGCTCCAGCACCAGTTCGTCGACGAACGCGATGGCCAGGATCACCGTGCCCAGCGCCATGGCCAGTTGCGGAATCCACAGCGGCGTGGCGTCGCTGGCGGTGGACACGTCGTTGAACGCCCGCGACTGCCAGGCCAGCTTGCAGCTGTACAGCGCAAACAGCACGGCCAGCAGCGCGGCCATGCCCAGCGACCCGATTTCCATGCCCTTTTTCCAGCGGCCGTGGAGGGCGTTGAGCAGCAGCGTCACGCGGATGTGCTCGCCGCGCTTGAGCGTGTGCGCCAATGCCAGGAAGCCGCTGGCCGCCATGAGGTAGCCGGCGTAGGCGTCGGTGCCGGGCACGTGAAAGTTCAGCTGCCGGCTCACGATGGACAGCAGCACCATGAGCAGCAGCCCCAGCAGAAAAAGCGCCGCCAGGGCGGCGGCGCTGTCGTACAGACCGTCAAGCAGCTTGCGCATCAGGCGACCCGCGTGGTGGGCTTGTCCATCGCGGGGGTCATCGGCCGCCGCGCCGGGCCGCCCCAAGCCAGGCCAGCCCCCGCTGGGGGCAGCGCAGTACACGAAGTGACAAGCGTGGGGGTCATCACTTCTTGTAGGCGTCAATCAGGCTCTTGCCCTCGGGGCCGGCCTTGTCCAGCCATTCCTTGAGCATGGTGTCGCCCACCTTGGCCATGTCGGCCTTGAGCGCGGCCGACGGGGCCACGATGTTCATGCCGTTGGCCTTGAGCTTGTCGGTCGATTCGGTGTTCACGCGCTTGCTGGCAGCCCAGCCGCGCACCTCGGCCGCGGCGGCGGCCTTGAGCAGCGCGTCCTGCGTGGGCTTGTCGAGGGCGTCAAAGGCCTTCTTGTTGACCAGCACCGCGTTCTTGGGCAGCCAGGCCTGGGTGTCGTACCAGTATTTGAGGTGCTCGTAGGTCTTGGTGTCCACGCCGGTGGAGCCCGAGGACATGTACGACTCGACCACGCCCGTGGCCATGGCCTGCGACAGCTCGGCCGCCTGCACGGTGACGGGCTGCGCGCCCACCAGTTCGGCAATACGGGCGGTGGCCGGGCTGTAGGCGCGCCACTTCACGCCCTTGAGGTCGGCGGCGCTGTTGATCGGCTTCTTGACGTAAATGCCCTGCGGCGGCCAGGGCACGGCAAACAGCAGGGCCATGCCGTCGGCGGCGAGTTTTTTCTCCAGCACCGGCTTTTGCGCCGTGTAGAGCTTCATGGCCCCGTCGTAGCTGTCGGCCAGGAACGGCAGGCCGTCGGCGCCAAAAATCTGCCACTCGTTCTGGAAGTTGGCCAGCAGGATCTCGCCCGCCTGTGCCTGCCCGCCCTGTACCGCGCGCTTGATCTCGGGCGCCTTGAACAGCGAGGCGTTCGGGTGCACCGTGATCTTGAGCTTGCCGCCCGTGGCCTTGTCCACGTCGGCGGCAAATTCCTGCAGGTTCACCGAATGGAAGTTGGTGGCGGCGTAGGCGGCGGGCAGGTCCCATTGGGTCTGGGCGGCGGCGCCGAAGGCCAGGCCGGCCAGGGCCAGGCCCACGGCGGTGTTCAGGGTACGTCGGGTCAGGTTCATGTGCACTCCTCGGGGTGTTGCGGTGGGGGAAGGAACAAAAGGCCAAAGCATATGCCGTACCCGGCGCGGCCTGTGGTGTGGCCGCTTGGGGGTTTTCCCGGGTTGGCCCTCCTGGATGGCCCGAGTGCTTGAAGTTTAGAAATCATTTCTATAAAGTGTCAACAAATTATCAACGTTTTATTGAAAACCAAGGGAAACCCCGCATGGCTCGCACCCCCCCTTCAGGCGCCGCTGCGTCGGCCGCGGCCCCCGGT
>JBGSNW010000336.1:0-1988 GCA_041739435.1 Burkholderiaceae bacterium | reverse complement strand
CCGCCCAGCACCACCAGCCGCGGCGGGATGGCGTCGAGTTGGGCGAAGGTGTCCCACAGCGTGTCGCTGGTGACGTAGCCCACGTCGTCCAGGCCCGGCAAGGGCGGCACGAAGGGGCGCGCGCCCGCGGCAATCACGATGCTGCGGGTGGTGAGCACCTGCTTGCCGCCGCCATTGAGCGCAATCTCCACCGTCCAGGGGTTGACGATCTTGGCGTAGCCCTGCAACACCTCCACCCCCAGGCTGGTGTAGCGCTCCACGCTGTCGTGGGGCTCGATGGCGCGAATCACGTCGTGAATGCGCTGCATCACGGCCTTGAAGCTGAAGGTGGGCACCGTGTCGCTCAGGCCGTATTGGTAGCCGTGTTTCATCTGGTGGGCGAGCTTGGCGCTTTTGATGAGCGCCTTGCTGGGCGCACAGCCGTAGTTCAGGCAGTCGCCCCCCATCTTGTGGGCTTCGACCAGCGTCACCTTGGCCTTGACCGCTGCCGCGATGTAGGCCGTGACCAGGCCACCCGCGCCGCCACCGATCACCACCAGGTTGCGGTCAAAACGCTGGGGGCGCACGGCGGCCCAGCGTGCGTACACCTTGCGGCGCTGCACCGCCTCGACCCCCTTGCGCGCGATCAGCGGGAACACGCCCAGCAGCACAAAAGAGCCGATCAGCGCCGGGCTCAGGATGCCCTGCAGCGACTCGATGCGCGCCAACTGGGTGCCGGCGTTCACATACACCGCCGTGCCCGCCAGCATGCCGAGCTGGCTGACCCAATAAAACGTGAGGGCGCGCATCTGCGTCAGGCCCATCACCAGATTGATCACAAAAAACGGCACCAGCGGCACCAGCCGCAGCGTGAACAGATAAAACGCGCCGTCTTTTTTGATGCCGTTGTTGATTTCGGCCAGGCGCTGGCCAAACTGGGCTTCGATGCTGTCGCGCAGGACAAACCGCGCGGCCAGGAACGCCAGCGTGGCCCCCGCACTGGAGGCAAACGACACGATCAGCGTGCCCCAGCCGAGGCCGAAGATCGCCCCCGCCGCCAGCGTGAGGATCGCCGCGCCGGGCACCGACAGGGCCGTCACCACGACATAGACCAAAAAATACACCGCTGCCACCACCCCGGGTTGCTGCGCGTACAGATCGGCAAACGTGGCCTGACGCTGTTTCAGGTAGGCAAGGCTCAGGTACTGCCCCAGATCGAACGCAAAAAATGCCGCAACCGCGGCCACAATCAGGGCAAGGATGATGATTTTCCGGAGCTTCATGGACGGGTTTCCATCGGGGTTCGGGGTTGTGGGGGCGATGCAGCCAGCGGACCATAGTGTGCCGCAAGCGGGCGCACGACCGGTTTGGCGCCACACGAAGCGGCGCCAGAAACGTGCCAGTGGGAATCTGGCAATCAGTCGGGGCGGAGGGGGGAAAGCTTACAAATGACGGTGGAACGATGTCATTTGTAAAAATGATAGCTACAAATGACCATTTGACGGGAGCTAATGGTCATTTATATCAAAATTCTCGGTAAACACGCAACCCGCCACCAAGGTGCGGCGGGTTGCGTGTTCAAGCCTCCAGCCGCTGCGCCAGCGCGTCAAAGCCGGGCACGATGATGTCGTGCGCGGGATTGGGCACCGGGTCGGGCGGGCCTTCGGGGCCCCATTCGAGCGGGCGGGCGACGAAGGCGGTGGGGTAGCCGGCGGCGCGGGCGGCGTTCAGGTCAAAGTTGTGGCAGGCCACCATGAGGATGGAGGCGGGTGCCAGGTTCAGCCACCTGGCGGTGGTGAGATAGGCCTCGGGGTGGGGTTTGTAGACACCGCCCATTTCGCAGGAGATGACGGCATCCCACACAAAGCTGTTGCGGCGCGACACGTCGATCACCAGCGCGGTGGGCAGCATGGTGAACGACACGACGGGGTAGCGGCGACGCAGCCGCTCCAGCGCGGCTGCGAAGTCGGGCCAGGCGTCGAGCTGGTGCCAGGCGTTGAAAACCTCGG
>JBGSNW010000095.1:0-5186 GCA_041739435.1 Burkholderiaceae bacterium | reverse complement strand
TCTCAAATTATTCTCGAACCTTAGATTATAAAACGGGTGCGCAGGACCCCGTTGGCCAGTTCTTCGGCGCCAACCAGGCCACGTTCGCGCATCAGCACCTCCAGCGCGCGGATCCAGATTTCGTAGTAGCTGCTCGACAGGTACACCGCGGGCGGCAGGGATTCGCGGCAGGCGCGGCTCAGGTCGATGTTCCACTGGCCCGACGCGCCCATGGCCACGGTGAGCGCCATGGCGCGCGCCTCCCAGGGGGCGTGGAACAGAGGTTCGTGGGCTTCGGGCAGCACCGGGCCAAAACCCTGCAGGCCGCCCATGTCGTGCACGCCATTCATGTCGGCGCCTTCACCAGGCCCGTGCCGATCATGGCGTCGCGGGTGACAAGCGCGGCCAGTTGCGTGGCGTCCAGGCCTTCGGTGCCGGCGGGCCGCATGGGCAACACCAGGTAGCGCACTTCGGCGGTCGAGTCCCAGACCCGCAGGGTGGTGTCCGGCGGCAGCGTGACGCCAAAATCGGCCAGCACGCCACGCGGGTCCATCACCGCCTTGGCGCGGTAGGGCGCGCTTTTGTACCAGACCGGCGGCAGCCCCAGCACCGGCCACGGGTAACAAGAACACAGCGTGCAGACCACCATGTTGTGGACCTGCGGGGTGTTTTCCACCGCCACCATGTGTTCGCCCTGGCGACCGGTGTAGCCCAGCGAGGCGATGGCGGCGGTGGCGTCGCGCAGCAGCCATTCGCGGTAGGTCGGCTCGGTCCAGGCCTTGGCGACCACCGCGGCGCCGTTGTGTGGGCCGACCCGGGTTTCGTAGGTTTCAATGATGCGGTCCAGCGCGGCCGGGTCCACGTAGCCCTTCTGGGTCAGCAGGGTTTCGAGCGCCCGGACCCGGACGTCCATGCCGTCCAGATGCGAGTGCGTGGGGTCGTGCGGGTGGGCGTGTTCGTGCATGCGGGCCGGGCCTTGAGGGTGTGGGGCTTGCAGAGCTTACAACTTCTCAGGAGAAATCGCGCCGCATACAATGCCACGTTGCCCCGCTGTCGGCGCCCCTGGGGCGTCGCGTGGCCGTTTCGGGCCACTTTCATGACTTTTTGATCTGGAGTCGATCTTGTTTATTTCTTCCGCTTTTGCCCAAGCCGCACCCGCCGCCGGAGGCGACGTGCAATCTTCGCTGATGAGCATGTTGCCGCTGGTGCTGATGTTCGTGGTGCTCTATTTCGTGATGATCCGTCCGCAGATGAAAAAGCAGAAGGAGCACCGCGCCATGATCGATGCGCTGGCCAAGGGCGACGAAGTCGTCACGGGTGGCGGCATGCTGGGCAAGGTCACCAAGCTCGGTGACGGTTATCTGGGCGTCGAGGTCGCCGATGGCGTTGAAATCCAGTTGCAGCGCAGCGCCGTGGTCCAGGTGTTGCCCAAGGGCACGATCAAATAAACCGGGCCCCCATGCGCAACCCCGGTCTGCCCGTCTGGTGTTGTTGCCACTGTCCTGTCTGACCCGAGCGCACACATGAACCGATACCCGGTATGGAAGTACGCGATCATCGTGATCGCGCTGCTGGTGGGGGCCATCTACACCCTGCCCAATTTTTTTGGCGAGGCGCCGGCCGTGCAGGTGTCGTCCGGCAAGGCCACGGTGCGTCTCGACAGCACCACGCAGGCACGCGTTGAAGACGCCTTGAAAGCGGCCAGCCTGGCCGCTGACGTCATCACTTTCGATGGCAACTCGATCAAGGCCCGTTTTGCCAGCACCGACCAGCAACTCAAGGCCAAGGACGCGATCGAAAAAGCGCTGATTCCGGATGCGGCAAACCCGTCCTACGTGGTGGCGCTCAACCTCGTGTCGCGCTCCCCCGCCTGGCTGACCGCAATGAACGCGGCACCCATGTACCTGGGGCTGGACCTGCGCGGTGGCGTGCATTTCATGCTGCAGGTGGACATGCAGGCGGCGTTGACCAAGAAGATCGAGGCGCTGAGCGGCGATGCGCGGTTGATCCTGCGCGAGAAAAGTGTCCGCCACGCGGGCATTGCGCGCAACGGGCAGGCCATTGAAATCCGGTTTCGTGATGCCGTCACGCTGCAAGCCGCCCGGCGCGAACTGGCCGAACCGTTCATCGACCTTGACCTGGTGGAAACGCCTGACGGCACCGACTACAAGCTGACCGCCACCCTCAAACCCCCCGCGGCACGCCTGCTGCAGGAGCAGGCGCTCAAGCAGAACATGGTCACCCTGCACAACCGCATCAACGAGCTGGGCGTGGCCGAG
Source organism: Burkholderiaceae bacterium (assembly GCA_041739435.1). Lineage (GTDB taxonomy): Bacteria > Pseudomonadota > Gammaproteobacteria > Burkholderiales > Burkholderiaceae_C > PHCI01. The sequence continues at coordinate 2,928 of JBGSNW010000095.1, read as the reverse complement.
CCGGTGATCCAGCAGCAGGGGCTGGACCGCATCGTGGTGCAACTGCCTGGCGTGCAGGACACCGCCAAGGCCAAGGACATTCTCGGGCGCACGGCCACGCTGGAGATGCGCCTGGTGGACGACAGCGCCGAGGCGCGCGAGGCCGAAGGCGGCCGCGGGCCGGTGCCGTTTGGCGCCGAGCGTTATCTGGAGCGCGATGGCCGCGCCGTGATCGTGAAAAAGCAGGTCATCCTCACTGGCGAAAGCCTCACCGACGCGCAGCCCGGGTTTGACTCGCAAACGCAGCAGCCCAAGGTGGACCTGACCGTGGACGCCAAGGGTGGACGCATCATGCGCGACACCAGCCGCGAAAACCTGCGCAAGCGCATGGCCATCCTGCTGTTCGAAAAGGGCAAGGGCGAGGTGCTCACCGCCCCGGTCATTCAGGGCGAGCTGGGCAACCGGTTCCAGATTTCCGGCTCCATGACCGTCAACGAGGCCAACGATCTGGCGCTTTTGCTGCGCGCGGGCTCGCTGGCCGCGCCCATGGAAATCATTGAAGAGCGCACCATCGGCCCGAGCCTGGGCGCAGAGAACATCGCCAAGGGTTTCAACAGCGTGACCTGGGGCTTCCTGGTCATCGTGGCCTTCATGGCGATGTATTACATGCTGTTCGGCCTGATTTCGGGGTTGTCGCTGGCCGTGAACCTGCTGTTGCTGGTGGCGGTGCTGTCCATGCTGCAGGCCACGCTGACGCTGCCGGGCATGGCGGCCATGGCGCTGGCGCTGGGCATGGCGATCGATTCCAACGTGCTGATCAACGAACGCGTGCGCGAGGAGCTGCGCAACGGCGTGGCGCCACAGGTGGCCATCCATTCGGGCTACGAACGCGCCTGGGCCACGATTTTTGACTCCAACATCACCACGCTGATTGCGGGTGTGGCGCTGCTGGCGTTCGGCTCCGGGCCGGTGCGCGGCTTTGCCGTGGTGCATTGCATCGGCATTCTCACCAGCATGTTCTCGGCGGTGTTTTTCTCGCGTGGCCTGGTCAACCTCTGGTACGGGCGGCAGAAAAAGCTCAAGAGCGTGGCCATTGGCACGATCTGGAAACCCGCCGACGCCACTTCAGCCGCGCAAGCCGCGGTTTCCTCGAACAAGGCCGGCTGATCCGCCGTCCGAGAAAAGCCCACCATGGAATTCTTCAAGATCCGGCGCGACATCCCGTTCATGCGGCACGCGCTGGTGTTCAACATCATCTCGTTCGTCACCTTCGCCGCGGCGGTGTTTTTCCTGTTCTCGCGCGGGCTGCACCTGTCGGTCGAGTTCACTGGCGGCACCCTGATGGAGGTGGCGTACTCGCAACCGGCCGACGTGGGCCGCATCCGCACCGATGTCTCGGCGCTGGGCTACAACGACGTGCAGGTGCAGAACTTTGGCACCGCGCGCGAGGTCTTGATCCGCCTGCCGGTGCAAAAAGGTGTGACTTCCGCGCAACAAAGTGAACGTGTGCTGGTGGCCCTCAAAACCGTCAACCCGGACGTCACGCTGCGCCGGACCGAGTTCGTGGGGCCGCAGGTGGGGGACGAACTGGCGGCCGACGGGCTCAGGGCGCTGGCTTTCGTGGTGGTCGGCATCATGATTTACCTGGCGATTCGCTTCGAGTGGAAGTTTGCGGTGGCGGCCATCATTGCCAACCTGCACGACGTGATCATCATTCTGGGATTCTTCGCCTTCTTCCAGTGGGAATTTTCGCTGGCGGTGCTGGCGGCGGTGCTGGCGGTACTGGGCTATTCGGTCAACGAATCGGTGGTCATTTTTGACCGAATCCGTGAGAATTTCCGCCGTTATCGCAAGATGAACACGGTGGAAATCATTGACAACGCCATCACCTCCACCATCAGCCGCACCATCATCACACACGGATCGACCCAGATCATGGTGTTGTCAATGCTGCTGTTTGGGGGTCAGACGCTATATTTCTTTGCTTTGGCGCTGACCATTGGTATCCTGTTCGGCATCTATTCATCGGTTTTTGTGGCGGCAGCCATCGCCATGTGGCTGGGCATCAAGCGCGAAGACATGGTGAAGGCCACCGCCCGTAAAGAAGAAGACCCCAACGACCCGAATGCGGGTGCCACCGTTTGAATCGCAGTTGCTGAATGGCCACTTTCCGTCCGTCCTCTCCCGAAGCCCGGCTGGCGCTGCAGGTACGCCAGCAGTTCGTGACCGAAGTCGACGGTGCGATGGTCGACCTCACCGCGCAGGTGCAGGGGCGGCTGGCGTCGCTGGCCGACGAAATCGCCACCCCCGCGCAGATGCAGGAGCGGCGTGACGCCCTGATTGCCTTTCGCAAGCAGCGCACCGCCTGGGTGGACGCCGTGCGCAAAAGCTGGCGCGAGGCGCTGCTGGCGCCGCCTGCCCCGCGAGCGGCCCGCTTGCCCGAAGCCATGTCGCTGGAACTGGTGGGCAACGAAGCGGTTGAAAACAAAATCCTGTCGTCCCGGCTGGTACTGGCCCTGCTGGACAAGGTCACCTGGGAACTCAACGATTTGCGGTTGCGCATGCAGCGACTGGAGGGCACCTCGGACCTGGCCACGGGCGATGTCCTGCGTCCCGAGGTGCTGGCCGGCCTGCTGGTTGACAAGTGGGCCGACGTCGGGATGCCACGCAACGCCTGGATCGCTGTCCAGGACGTGGTCCAGAAGGCGCTGACGGATCGCCTGACGCAGGCCTATCACCGCGCCAACGAATTCCTGATCCAGCGTGGCGTGGTACCTGACATCAGCGTCAAACCCAGGGCTCAGCGACCGTCCCCGGCGGCTGCGCGTCCGGGCGCCCCGGCCCCCAATCCCGGTGAGACGTCGTCGGGCTACAACACCGGGGCTGGCGTGCCGGCTGGCATGGACAGCGCGCCGGGAGGGGCTTATGTCAGAGGCTCTGGGCGGGCGC
>JBGSNW010000325.1:0-2746 GCA_041739435.1 Burkholderiaceae bacterium | reverse complement strand
GCCGGCCGGGTCGTCCCAGGCCGGATCGAGCGCCGGGTTGTTGGTGGCGGCCACGGTGAAGCGGCTGTTGGGGTGCGCGGCCTTGGCGCCGGTGACCTTGGCGATTTCGGGCGTCCAGTCCTTGCCCTGCCAGTCGATCAGGTGCGCGGGCAGGCTGCCGGTGTCGTGCTCCAGGCCTTCCCACCAGACGTCGCCGTCGTCGGTCAGCGCCACGTTGGTGAAGATCACGTCGCGGTCCAGGCTGGCCATGCAGTTGGGGTTGGTCTTGAGGTTGGTGCCCGGGGCCACGCCAAAGTAGCCGGCCTCGGGGTTGATGGCGCGCAGGCGACCGTCGGCGCCGGGTTTGATCCAGGCGATGTCGTCGCCGATGGTGGTGACCTTCCAGCCCTCGAAACCGGCGGGCGGCACGAGCATGGAGAAGTTGGTCTTGCCACAGGCGCTGGGGAAGGCGGCGGCCACGTGGTATTTTTTGCCCTGCGGGTTGGTCACGCCCAGGATCAGCATGTGCTCGGCCAGCCAGCCCAGGCTTTCCGGCGACGCCGATGCAGCCTGACGGCCCATGACGGAGGCGATGCGCAGCGCAAAACACTTCTTGCCCAGCAGCGCGTTGCCGCCGTAGCCCGAGCCGTAGCTCCAGATCTCGCGCGCCTCGGGGTAGTGCACGATGTACTTGGTGGCGTTGCAGGGCCAGGCCACGTCTTTCTGGCCGGGTTCGAGCGGCGCGCCCACGGTGTGCACACAGGGCACGAAGTCGCCGTCGGTGCCCAGCAGCTCGTACACGGCCTTGCCCATGCGGGTCATGATCTTCATGTTGACGGCCACGTAGGCGCTGTCGGACAGCTCCACGCCGATGTGGGCGATGGGCGAGCCCAGCGGGCCCATGCTGAACGGCACCACGTACATCGTGCGGCCTTTCATGCAGCCGGCAAACAGGGCTTTTTCGCCGTTGGGCTGGCCGTGCTGCAGGATGGCGCGCATGTCGGCCGGCGCCATCCAGTGGTTGGTCGGGCCGGCGTCTTCCTTGCGCTCGCTGCAGATGAAGGTGCGGTCTTCCACGCGGGCCACGTCATTGGGGTCGGAGCAGGCCAGAAAGCTGCCCGGGCGCTTGGCGGGGTTGAGCTTCTTGAACACGCCGGCATCGACCAGCCGCTGGCACAGGCGGTCGTATTCGTCCTGGGAGCCGTCGCACCAGTACACCTGATCGGGCTGGGTGAGGGCGACCATGTCGGCCACCCAGGCAATCAGTTTCGCGTTCTTGACGTACGCGGGGGCGTTGATGGTCAGACCCTGCATCACGGGAGAGTTCATGGATAAGGCTCCTGAGTTGAAAAATCGTTTTTTCAAAAGCCCGCCCGGTACAGCGGTGGCAGCGTTCAGGACGTGCGCCCGGCCTCGCAGCGGGGCGGCGCAGTGGTGGCCCGGCCTTTGAAAAAACGGCTTGTCAGCGCAGTCGGCTCTCGGGGGTCGCGGGGTCGGCAACGGGGTGGCGTGAAGGGTGCTTCACAGCCCGCGGGTCGGCTGGAGCCTGATTCTAAGAAGCCCTGATGAGGATGACAGCCGTGTGACGGTCAAACCTTATGCAAAACCCGCATGGGGTTATGCCACCCAGGGCGCGCGCCCCACACGACACGCACGCAGCGGCGCCCCGCCGGGGCGGGGCGACAAAACAGGGGGAACCGTGGAAAAGTGAGCGTCCCGGCGCCGCGGGACAAGAGCAAAGAGGCCCGTTCAGGCCATGAACACGGCGATGAAGGCCAGCAGGAAGATCAACACGGCGCCCGCCACGGGCAGCACCACGGGCATCAGCGGCACGATTTTTTCTACCGCATCGGCTTCGTGGGCTTCGGTCGGGGCATGGCTGGAGCTGGACATGGTGGATCTTTCCGGAAAATTCTGGGATGCGGGCGCCATTTTACCCGGCTCAATTGAGCGTTTCAAAAATAGCGACAAGTACCGTATTGCCGTTCGACAAGCTCAGCCCGAACGGTTTATTTGCGAAAACATCAATAGGGTGGGATCAAAGCAGCGCGTAGGTGGTGCTGGTGCGGCACACACTTTTGCCGTCGGTGGCGCCGCGCAGGTCGATTTCGCCAAACACCAGCGACTTGCCCGCGCGCAGCACGCGGGCCTGCACCAGCGCGTCCTGCCCCGAAAGCGGCCGCAGGAAGCTGCTTTGCAATTGCACCGTGGTGCAGGGGCGAAACTGGCCGAAGTGGTTGACCAGCGCCAGCGCCATGGCGGTGTCGGCCGCGGCCATCATGGCCTGCCCGCACAGGATGCCGCCAGTGCGGGCCAGGGTGTCACTGTGCGGCAGGCGCAGTGTCACGCTGTCGGCGTCGAAGGTGTGCACCACCAGGCCCAGCGCCTGGACCCAGGGCGCGAAATACTCGGTCAGGGCGGCTTGCAGGGTGCTTGTGTTCATGATGTCCAGTGGGTTCAAATAATCGTGTTTTTTGGCCTTAGCCCCCGTCCAACAACAATAGTTTGCTATATATAAAGGATCAAAAGAAGGCAACAAGTCAGGCCAGGGCGGCTTCGAACCCCTCGGCCTGCAAGCCCGCGAGCACCGTGCTCACGTGCTCGGGGCCCCGGGTCTGGATGACGAGTTCGATCTCCACATTCTGTGCCGCCAGCAGGGTGAAGGCGCGCTGGTGGTGCACCTCGTCGATGTTGGCGCCCGCGTCGGCCACCACCTGCGTGATGTGGGCCAGCACGCCGGGCACGTCGCGCGCGCTCACGCGGATGC
>JBGSNW010000459.1:0-8207 GCA_041739435.1 Burkholderiaceae bacterium | reverse complement strand
GACGATCTTCTGGGCGTCGGCGTCGTTGCCCAGCACCGCCCCCAGGGCGCCGCGCGGTCCGCCCATTTTTTCGGTGGTGGCCTGCAGGTTCTGCAGCGTGACGCTGAGTGGCGCGCCACTGCCGGTCAGGGCCGCCAGGTTTTCCAGCAACTCCTTTGCGGTGGAGATCACCCGCGGGATCTCGGCCGCCACGTCACCCGCCAAAACCGTGCGCACCGCGCCGTCGGGCAGGGGTGGGTCGGTCAGGATGCCACTGTAGGCCTTGATGGTGGTGCCACCGACCACACCGCGCACCAGCGTGAACACACTGGAGGTGCGCAGCCACCTGGCATCCTTGCGCGGCACGTCGATCACGATGCGCGCATTGCCCGACTCCGACAGCTCGATGCGCCGCACCCGGCCGATCGGAAAGCCGGAAAACGTCAGGTCCATGCCGGCCACCACGCCTTCGGAGTCGTCCGCCACCAGCACCAGCTGCTGCGTGGATTCGAACATCCCGCGCGCATAGAGCAGATAGGTCACAGAGGCCGCGATCAGGGTCACCATGAACAACAGCAGCATGGCGGCCTTGAACTCCAGGTTGCGCGCCACGGGCTCGGGCTGCACCGGGGTATTTTGGGAGGATTCGGGACTGGCCATGCTGCACTCAGGAATAGTTGCCCACCAGCGCCACGACCTCGATGGCCAGCACCACCGCGAACATGCGAACCAGCGCCCGCAGTTCGGCACTGGTGCGATGGTCGCCCGCGCGGTGGTCCTGCATCGCCGACGCCATGGGAACCAGCGAGACGGTGAGGCTGAAAAACAGCGTCTTGAGCAAAAAAATGATCGCCACGGCGGGCGTGAAAACCTGGCCAAACATGCGGGTGTAGCCGGACAGCCCGGAAAGCGTGAAGCCGTACATGGCCAGGTAGGACAACACCATCGCCCCGACCGAACTCACGGCGGCCAGCGTCAGCGTGGCCACCATGCCCCCCATGACCCGCGGCAACACCTCGCGCACGCGCGGATCGATGCCCGCGACCACCATCGCATCGATGTCGCCGCGGCGGCGCAACCGCGCCAGTTCGGAGCCGCTGGGAATGGTGCAACGCAGGGCCACGAACAACGCCGCCGCCAGGGGCAGCAGTTCCAGCACCAGCACGCGGATCACCATCTCGATGGCGTAACGCGTCAACCCGTAGCTGAGCGCGGTGACCACCACGATGCGCGACAGCACCAGGCTGAACACGGCCGTCATGACGGTGAACGACAGCAGGACGGGGACGGTCTCCAGGTAGATGTGCCGGGCCATCGCCGCACGGTTTTCAGCGCCATAGCTGGAGGGGGTGATGGCCAGGACCACGATGACGGCGCCAAAATGCACGATGCGCCCCCACCCGACCAGCCATTGCAGGATGGACCGCCCGAACTGCCCGATGGCGCCGCGCCATGAAACCAGCGATGTCATGCGGCCATGATAGCGGCGTACACCCACCGCGCGAAGGCCAACGGCAACCGGATGCTTCACGCGGCCGCGTGACGGCCATCAGCGGCGAACTTCGCCATCGCCCAGCACCACCCATTTGAGCGAGGTCAGGCCTTCGATGCCCACCGGACCGCGGGCGTGGAATTTGTCGGTGCTGATGCCGATTTCAGCGCCCAGGCCGTACTCGAAGCCGTCGGCAAAACGCGTGCTGGCATTGACCATGACACTGGCCGAGTCGACCTCGCGCAGGAAACGTTGGGCGTGTGTGTGGTCGCGCGTGAGGATGGCGTCGGTGTGGTGGCTGGAATAACGGTTGATGTGGTCGATGGCCTCGTCCAGCCCGTCCACCACCTTGATGCTGACAATGGGCGCCAGATACTCCTCGAACCAGTCACTTTCCTGAGCCGGCAGCAAGATTGCTTTTTTATTGGTAGCAATGTTTGACGATTCTGCGGGGGCTGGAGGCCAATTTTCCTTTAAAACTGCCAGCGCCTCGGGGTCGCAGCGCATTTCCACCCCCTTGTCGGCAAACACCCGGCCGATCCGGGGCAGAAACTCCGCGGCCACGCCCCGCGCCACGAGCAGGCTTTCGGCGGCGTTGCAGGGGCTGTATTTCTGGGTTTTGGCGTTGTCGGCCACGTTGACGGCCATGGCCAGGTCGCAGGGGTCGTCCACGTACACGTGGCAATTGCCATCCAGGTGTTTGATGACGGGCACCCGGGCCTCGCGGCTGATGCGCTCGATCAGCCCCTTGCCGCCGCGTGGAATGACCACGTCCACAAACTGGGGCATGGCGATCAGCTCGCCCACCACGGCGCGGTCGGTGGTCTGCACCAGTTGCACCGCGTCGGCGGGCAGGCCGCTGTCGTGCAGGGCCTGCCGGACCAGCCGGGCCAGTGCCTTGTTCGATTCGATGGCCTCGGAGCCGCCCCGCAGGATGCAGGCATTGCCGCTCTTGATCGACAGGCTGGCGGCCTCGATGGTCACGTTGGGGCGGCTCTCGAAAATCATGGCGAACACGCCGATGGGCACCCGCATCTGGCCCACGCGGATGCCACTGGGCTGCTGGCGCAAGCCCGTGATCTCGCCAATGATGTCGGGCATGGCGGCCAGTTGTTCGCAGCCCTGCGCGCAGGTCTCGATCACCTTGGGCGTGAGCCGCAGCCGGTCCACCAGGGGTGCCGCCAGGCCGACAGCCGTGGCACGTTCGATGTCGCGGGCATTGTCCGCCTGCAGTGCATCCACGTTGGCACGCAACAAGGCCGCCAGGGCGCGAAGCGCTATATTTTTAGAAGCAACAGAAGACCTTGCGACAAGGGCTGAGGCCTCTTTTGCCTTGAAACCCAGGGTTTTGGAGTATTCTGCGGCGTCCGTCACCGGCACAGCCCCGGCAGGCAGGGCCGCGGCTTCAGCCGGGGGCGGGGAGGATCGGTCGCGGGCGTTCATATGGCAATTTTACGGGGCATGGCCTGTGGCTTGAGGTTGCATTCCTGGCACAGCATCAAGGCCAGGCGGTGCAGCGCCGGCCAGCCATCGGCCGGCCAGTCGGGCTGGCGCAGGCCCTTGACGATGCCGTCGACCACGTGGGCGGCATGCAGCAGGTTGTCCAGCGCCACCGGTGAAATGCGGGGCAGCACGCGTTCCAGCAGGCGTTCCTTGAGACCCCAGACGCGCTGCTCGCGCAAGGCCATCGGCAAGGGGCGCCCGGCGTTCATGGCATCCTTGACCCGCTTGAGCGTGCGGATGTCCTCGGCCAGCGTGTAGTGCACCAGCACCTCGGCCTCGCCCTCGGCCCTGAGGCCGTCCAGCATGCGCTGCACACGCAGGGGCTGGCCCCCCAGCACGGCCTCGGACAGCTTGAACACGTCGTAGCGCGCCACATTGAGCACGGCGTTTTCCACCTGGGCAAACGCCAGCTCACCGGCGGGAAACAGCAGGCCGAGCTTCTGGATTTCCTGGTGGGCCGCCAGCAGGTTGCCTTCGACCCGGTCGGCAAAGAACTGCAGGGTGCGCTGCCCCTCCTCGCCCGCCACCACGCGCTGGCCCTGGGCCTGCAGGCGATGCGCGATCCAGGCGGGCAAGGCCGCGCGCTCCACGGGCTCCACCTGCAGCGTGACACCCGAACTCTCCAGCGCCCCGAACCAGGCGCCTGACCGGGTCATCTTGTCCAGCCGGGGCAGCAGAACCAGAATCAAGGTGCTGTCATTGCCGCGGGCACTCTCGGCCAATTGCTGGATGGCCACACTGCCCTCCTTGCCCGGCTTGCCCGAGGGAATGCGGATTTCAACGATCTGCCGGTCGGCAAACAGGCTCAGGGAACCCGCCGCGGCCAGCACCTCGCTCCAGTCGAAATGGGCACCGCTCACGGTGTAGGAAACGCGCTCGGTGAAGCCCTGGGTGCGCGCCGCGGCGCGGATGGTATCGGTGGCTTCCTGGACGAGCAAGGGCTCGTCCCCGTGGACCGTGTACAGCGGCTGCAGGCCCCGCTGTAAATGGGTGCTGAGTTGGGCTGCGGCGAGCTGCATGCGGCAAGTGTAGCCCCGAGCCTCAGCCCCAGCTCCGATGGTTATATCTTTCGCACCGCGGCCAGACGCCGCATCAACTGCTGCACGATGTCGGACTGCATGTCGCGGTACAGCAGCGCCTCTTCGCCCTCCTTGGACAGGATGGCGGATTCGTTGAAGCTGAGGTCACGCTGCTGAACCAGTTCGGTTTCGGGGATGAGTTCGGCGCCCGCGCGGCTGCGCAGCCGGAACTTGACCCGCACGCGCAGCTGGAACTCGCGCACCTGCCCCGAGGAATTGGTGGCAATCACCGCCTTCTCGCGCTGATCCGTCAGCACGTCCAGGACGACCTCGGCGCGGTCGATCTGACGCGCGTCGGTGATCAGCGCCACCTTGCCACCGGCCGACATCTGGCGTTTGAGTTCGGTTCCGAGTGTTGAATTGTTCGCCACACCGGTATAGAGCGTCTTGAAGGCGAAATCGGGCGCCTGCCGAAGCTGAAAGCCACACGCCGACAAGGCCAGCACACAGGCGGCCACCAGCCCCCAGCGCAGCCGTGACGCCATGCGCCTGCCCCGGTCCATCCACGCAGCAGCTCGCATCAGACCACCAGATTGACCAGCCGACCCGGCACCACGATCACCTTTTTGGGTGCAGCGCCGTTGGCAAATTTGAGAAAGACTTCGTTGGCGACGGCCATTTTTTCGATTGCCTCGCGGTCCGCATTGGCCGGCACCCGAATGGCACCACGCAGCTTTCCATTGACCTGCAGCACCAGTTCGATTTCGTCCTGACGCAACGCCGCCGCATCGGCCCGCGGCCACGGCGCATCGACCAGCGGCCCGTGGGTGGCTTCAAACCCCAGCTGCTGCCAAAGCACATGGGTAATGTGCGGCGCCACCGGGTAGAGGCAGCGCAACAGCTTGCTGAAGCCCTCGGACAAGGCGGCCTGGCTGGCACGTGTGCCGTCGCTCTGAAACCCTTCCAGGGCGTTGATCATCTTCATCGCACCCGACACCACGGTGTTGTATTGCATGCGCTGGTAGTCGTAATCCACTTGCTTGAGGACGGTATGGATTTCCATTCGCAAGGCCCGGGCGCCCGGGCCAAAGGCCAGGGCATCGGTCCCACCTGCAACCGCCATCAGTGCCAGTGCCGGCACGTTGCCGATGGCCGAGAGTTTGTGGCCGAAGTTCCAGACCCGGCGCAAAAACCGGTAACTGCCCTCGACGGCCGCGTCGTTCCACTCCAGCGTGGCCTCGGGCGGCGCGGTGAACATGGTGTACAGGCGCGCCGTGTCAGCGCCGTACTTTTCAATCAGGTCCTGCGGATCCACCCCGTTGTTCTTGGACTTGGACATGGTGCCCACGCCCTCGTAGTCAATGGACGTTCCAGCGGGCAGGGTGACGCCACTGCTGGCAACGGCATTCTTCAGCTTCGCGCCCACGATCTTGCCGGCGTCGTCGAGCACATGCTCCACGTCGTGAGGCCAGAAATACTCCTTGCCGCCGTTTTCGGTGCGCCGCGAATAAATGTGGTTGAGCACCATGCCCTGCGTGAGCAGTTTCACGAACGGCTCGTCCACCGTCACCAGCCCGAGGTCGCGCATGACCTTGGTCCAGAATCGCGCGTACAGCAGGTGCAGGATGGCGTGCTCGATGCCGCCAATGTACTGGTCCATCGGCATCCAGTACCGGGCACCGTCGCCGACCATGGCCTGGTCGTTCTTCGGGTCGCAGTAGCGCATGAAATACCAGGACGAGTCCACGAAGGTGTCCATGGTGTCGGTCTCGCGCCGCGCGGGCTTGCCGCACACCGGGCACACCACGCCGGCGTGAAAGCCTTCATGCCTGTTCAGCGGGTTGCCACTGCCGTCGGGCACGCAGTCGGTGGGCAGGACAACCGGCAGGTCACGCTCGGGCACGGGCACGGCCCCGTGCTCTTCGCAATGAATGATCGGGATGGGCGTACCCCAGTACCGTTGGCGGCTCACCCCCCAGTCGCGCCGGCGCCAGGTGGTTTTTTTCTCGCCCAGGCCACGGGCCTGCAAGGCATGGGCAACGGCATTGACCGCTTCCAGACACTTCATGCCGCTGAAGCTGTCGGAGTTGATGGTCACGCCACGCTGCTTGTCGGCATACCAGTCGTTCCACTGGTGGTAATCAAAATGCAGGCCGTCCACATGAATGACCTGCTTGATCGGCAAGGCGTATTTCAGCGCAAAGGCAAAATCGCGCTCGTCGTGCGCGGGAACGCCCATCACCGCGCCATCGCCATAACCCATCAACACGTAGTTGCCGACCCAGAGGTCCACTGGCTGATGGGTCAGCGGATGGATCACGGTCAGGCCCGTGGACATGCCCCGTTTTTCCTGTGTGGCCAGTTCGGCCTCGGTGGTGCCGCCGGTTTTGCATTCGTCCATGAATGCCGCCAGCGCCGGGTTGTGCTTCGCGGCATGTGTTGCCAGGGGATGTTCCGGCGCGACGGCGCAGAAAGTCACGCCCATGATGGTGTCGGCGCGGGTGGTGAAGACGTACATGCGGCCGTCGCCAATCAGGTGCCCGTCGTCCGACCGGATGTCATGGGTGAAGGCAAACCGCACACCCTCGCTGCGCCCGATCCAGTTTTCCTGCATCAGCCGCACGCGCTCGGGCCAGCCGCTGAGGGTGGCCTTTTCGTTGCCCACCTGCACATGGTCCAGCAGCTCTTCGGCGTAGTCGGTGATCTTGAGGTAATAGCCCGGGATTTCGCGTTTTTCCACCAGCGCGCCCGTGCGCCAGCCACGCCCGTCGATGACCTGCTCGTTGGCCAGCACCGTTTGGTCGACCGGGTCCCAGTTGACGACCTGGGTCTTGCGGTAGGCAATGCCTTTTTCGAGCATTTTCAGGAACAGCCACTGGTTCCACTTGTAGTAGCCTGGGTCGCAGGTAGCGACTTCGCGGCTCCAGTCGATGGCCAGCCCCATCGCCTGCATCTGGTGCTTCATGTAGGCGATGTTCTCGTAGGTCCATTTCGCCGGTGGCACGCCGTTCTTGAGCGCGGCATTCTCGGCCGGCAGGCCAAAGGCGTCCCAGCCCATGGGCATGAGCACGTTGTGGCCGTTCATGCGCAGGTGGCGCGTGAGCATGTCGTTGATGGTGTAGTTGCGCACATGGCCCATGTGCAGCTTGCCACTCGGGTAGGGCAGCATCGAACAGGCGTAGAACTTCTTCTTGTCGCCTGCTTCGGTCACGCGGTAGGTGTCGCTCGCCGTCCAGTCGGCCTGCGCGGCCCGCTCAACTTCGAGATGAAGGTACTTGTCTTGCATGGAAATCCGGGTTCGGTCGAGTCCGCGCCATGATCGGCCCGGGCCGGGAGTCGCTGATTTTAGGCGTTCGGCACCGCGCTCGCGCCGGCACGGGAAACCGGCAATTACCGCGTCGCCCCCGCCGCGACCGGTTCGGCCACGAAGCCGATGCGGTTCAGGCCCGCTTTTTGTGCCACGCCCATCACCTCGACCACCTTGCCATAGGGCACGGCCGCATCGGCGCGCAGCTGGACTTCGGTGTCTGGGTTGCGGGCCGCGCGCTGCGCCAGCGCCTCGGCCAGCTGGGCCATCGATACCGGTTGTCCGTCCAGATGCGCCTGGCCGGATGGATCGACCACCAGCGTGACAAAAGCCGACACCTGGCCTGGCTGCGCCGCATCGCTTTGCGGCAAATCCAGACGGATCGAGCTGGCCAGCAAGGGCGCGGTGAGAATGAAGATCACCACCAGCACGAGCATCACATCCACCAGCGGCGTCATGTTGATGTCACTCATGGGCGACGTGCCCGGCGTGCGTTCGAGGCGACCAAATGCCATGATGCGGCTCAAGTCTCGGCGCCTGGCTCGGGCGCCGGGTGGGCCAGCAACTCGCGCAGGTCGCGCGCGAAGCCCTCCAGGTCGGCTTCGACGCGGCCCGTCAAGCGGCCAAACACGTTGTAGGCCAGCACGGCGGGGATCGCGACCGCCAGACCGGCCGCCGTCATGATGAGTGCCTCGCCCACCGGACCGGCTATTTTGTCGATGGTGATCTGGCCCGCGCTCGCTATCCCGATCAACGCATGGTAGATGCCCCAGACCGTGCCCAGCAGCCCGACGAACGGCGCCGTGGCGCCCACGGTGGCCAGCAGCACCTGCCCAAACTGCAACTGGCGCAACACACCATGCAAGGCGTCGCGCAGGACGCGGGTGAGGCGCTGCGAGGCGTCGCC
>JBGSNW010000429.1:0-7304 GCA_041739435.1 Burkholderiaceae bacterium | reverse complement strand
GCCGGTACCGGCGTCGCGCAAGGCGCTGCAGCGCGCGGGCTGGAACGCGGCCGACGTGGACCTGTTCGAGCTCAACGAGGCGTTTGCGGCGCAAGCCTGTGCTGTCAACAAGGAACTGGGGATCGACCCGGCCCGCGTCAATGTGAACGGCGGCGCGATCGCCATCGGCCACCCGATTGGTGCGTCCGGCTGCCGCATTCTGGTGACCCTGCTGCACGAAATGCAGCGGCGTGATGCAAAAAAAGGGCTGGCGGCCTTGTGCATCGGCGGCGGCATGGGGGTTTCCCTCGCTGTGGAGCGCTGATTCCGCATGGACAATGCTCTGCGTGCACCAGCTTGTTCCGGTGCATTGCCCAACAGTCAGTTTTTAAGAGTTTTTGGCTGATAGCCCCCGTCAATTGGACGAAATCAGCTATTGAATAAGTAGCAAATCAAAGTATCAGGAGAGCAACATGAGTCAAAAGGTAGCGTACGTCACCGGTGGCATGGGTGGCATTGGCACGGCAATCTGCCAGCGGCTGCACAAGGACGGCTTCAAGGTCATTGCCGGCAGCGGCCCGACGCGCGATCACAAGAAGTGGCTCGACGAGCAAAAGGCGCTGGGTTACACGTTTTATGCCAGCGTGGGCAACGTGGGTGACTGGCAGTCCACGGTGGACGCCTTCGCCAAGGCCAAGGCCGAACACGGCAGCATCGACGTGCTGGTGAACAACGCCGGCATCACGCGTGATCGCATGTTCATCAAGATGTCCCGGGAAGACTGGGACGCGGTGATCGAGACCAACCTCAACTCCATGTTCAACGTGACCAAGCAGGTCGTGGGCGACATGGTTGAAAAAGGCTGGGGCCGCATCATCAACATCTCGTCGGTGAACGGCGAAAAAGGGCAGGCGGGCCAGACCAACTACTCGGCCGCCAAGGCCGGCATGCACGGTTTCTCCATGGCGCTGGCCCAGGAACTCGCCACCAAGGGCGTGACGGTCAACACCGTGAGCCCGGGCTACACCGGCACCGACATGGTCAAGGCCATCCGCCCCGACGTGCTTGAAAAGATCGTGGCCACCGTGCCCGTCAAGCGCCTGGGCGAACCCAGCGAGATCGCCTCCATCATCGCCTGGCTGGCTTCGGAAGAGGGCGGCTACGCCACCGGCGCTGATTTCTCGGTCAATGGTGGTTTGCACATGGGCTGAAGTGAAGCAGATACGGCTTCGCCGACGCGAATGCCCACTGCGGAACCCCCAGTGCCAGAACCCCGATAACCCGCCAGAAGGCGGGTTTTTTCATGGTGTGTTCCGCGGGCAACGTCTTCACAATGGAATGACCTTGCAGTTTGATAACTACTTGGCACTTGCCTCGCAGTGCTCCAGACTGCAACTTGATGCGGCGAACTTTTGGGCGCAGTATTCATCTGATTCTCAGGGACGGTTTTCATCCAGCACGGGGTGATGACCGGTACCTGATGGCACGGACATTGCAGGTCTTTGCAGGGCTGGCGTCAACGCAGGGTGGGCGAATGACGTTGCAGGACCACGGTTGTGTTACCACCCGCGTAGGAGGTTGCATGGATGTCGTCCGCAGTTTTCTGAACCGTTACGAGCAAACGCGCGAAGAGGAGATGTCGATCGAGGAATACCTCGACGCCTGCAAGCGCGATCCGCTGGTCTACGCGACAGCCGCCGAGCGCATGCTCGCGGCCATTGGCGAGCCCGAGTTGTTTGACACACATCACGACCAGCGCCTGTCACGCATCTTCGGCAACAAGGTCATCAAGATCTACCCCGCGTTCCGTGATTTCTACGGCCTCGAAGAACCCATCGAGCAGGTGGTTTCGTACTTCCGCCATGGTGCGCAGGGCCTGGAGGAGAAAAAACAGATTCTTTACCTCCTGGGGCCCGTGGGCGGCGGCAAGTCGTCGATTGCCGAGCGGCTCAAGCACCTCATGCAGCAGGTGCCGTTCTATGCGCTGAAAGACTCCCCGGTGAACGAGTCGCCGCTGGGCCTGTTCAACGAAGCCGAGGACGGACCGGTGCTGTTGTCGCAATACGGCATTGCGCCGCGTTACCTGCAGCGCATCATGTCGCCCTGGGCCGTCAAGCGGCTGGAAGAATTCGGGGGCGACATCCGCAAGTTCCGTGTGGTCAAGCGCTACCCCTCGGTCCTCAAGCAATGCGGCATTGCCAAGACCGAGCCGGGCGACGAGAACAACCAGGACATTTCCTCGCTGGTTGGCAAGATCGACATCCGCAAGCTCGAAACCTACGCCCAGGACGACCCGGACGCCTACAGCTATTCGGGCGGCCTGTGCCTGGCCAACCAGGGCCTGCTCGAATTCGTGGAGATGTTCAAGGCCCCCATCAAGGTGCTGCATCCCCTGCTCACCGCCACGCAGGAAGGCAATTTCAAGGGCACCGAAGGCTTTGGCGCCATCCCGTTCGACGGCATCGTGATGGCGCACTCGAACGAGAGCGAGTGGAAGGCCTTCAAGAACAACCGCAACAACGAGGCGTTTCTCGACCGCATCTACATCGTCAAGGTGCCGTACTGCCTGCGCTTGACCGAAGAGGTCAAGATTTATGAGAAGCTGATCCGCAACTCGTCGTTGTCGCAGGCGGTGTGCGCGCCGGGCACACTCAAGATGATGGCGCAGTTCGCGGTGCTCACGCGCTTGAAGGAGCCCGAAAACTCCAGCATTTTCAGCAAGCTCATGGTCTATGACGGCGAAAACCTCAAGGACACCGACCCCAAGGCCAAGAGCTACCAGGAATACCGCGACTACGCGGGCGTCGATGAAGGCATGAGCGGCATCTCGACCCGTTTTGCATTCAAGATCTTGTCCAAGGTGTTCAACTTTGACAGCACCGAAGTGGCCGCCAACCCGGTTCACCTGATGTACGTGCTGGAGCAGCAGATCGAGCGCGAGCAGTTCCCGACCGAGACCGAGCAGAAGTACCTGGCGTTCATCAAGGAAATGCTGGCGGTGCGCTATGCAGAGTTCATCGGCAAGGAAATCCAGACCGCCTATCTTGAAAGCTATGGCGAATACGGCCAGAACATCTTCGACCGCTACGTGACGTATGCCGACTTCTGGATCCAGGACCAGGAGTTCCGCGACACCGACACGGGCGAGATCTTCGACCGCGCATCGCTCAATGCCGAGCTGGAAAAAATCGAGAAACCCGCCGGCATCAGCAACCCCAAGGATTTCCGCAACGAAATCGTCAACTTCGTGTTGCGCGCGCGAGCCCACAATGCGGGCAAGAACCCGGCCTGGACCAGCTACGAAAAGCTGCGCTCGGTGATCGAGAAGAAGATGTTCTCCAACACCGAGGACCTGTTGCCGGTGATCAGCTTCAACGCCAAGGCCAGCGCCGACGAGCAGAAAAAGCACGAAGACTTCGTCAACCGCATGGTCGACAAGGGCTACACCACGCGGCAGGTGCGCCTGCTGTGCGACTGGTACCTGCGCGTGCGCAAGAGTTCTTGATGACTTGCTGACGAAAGCCATTCATGCTTCAACAAGTCGTCGATCGGCGTCTGTCGGGCAAGAACAAATCGATCGGCAATCGCGAGCGCTTCCTGCGTCGCTACCGCGAGCAGATCCGCGAAGCGGTGCGCAAGGCGGTTTCCGGGCGCGGCATTCAGGACATCGAGAACGGCGAAGACATCAGCCTGCCGCGGCGCGACGTGTCCGAGCCTGTTTTCGGCCATGGTGCCGGGGGCACGCGGGAGTCGGTGCACCCGGGCAATCGCGAGTACGTGCGGGGCGACCGTATCGAACGACCCAAGGGGGGTGGGGCGGGCGGCGCGGGCCAGGGCGCCAGCGCGGACGGCAGTGGCGAGGACGACTTTGTCTTTCGCATCACGCGCGAAGAATTCATGCAGTATTTCTTCGACGATCTGGCGCTGCCGCACCTGGTGCGCACCCAACTTCTGCCCGACGCGCCCGAATGGAAATCGCAGCGTGCCGGCTTCATCTCGGAGGGAAACCCGACCAGCCTTCATGTCGTGCGGTCCATGCGCACGGCCCTGGGCCGGCGCATTGCCATGGGTGGCGAGGCGCGGCGCGAGTTGCGTGAATTGCGCGAGAGGCTTGCATTGGCGTTGCGTTCGGACGAAACGCCGCGCAGCGAAATCCTGGCGCTGCAGGCGCGCATCGAACTGCTGCAAAAGCGCTTGCGCCAGATCCCCTTTCTCGATCCGTTCGATCTGCGGTTTCGCAATCGCGTGCGCGTGCCACAGCCCACGGCCAAGGCGGCCATGTTCTGCCTGATGGACGTGTCGGGTTCGATGGACGAGGCGCGCAAGGACATCGCCAAGCGCTTTTTCATCCTGCTCTACCTGTTCCTGCAACGCCATTACGACAAGACCGAGGTGATCTTCATCCGCCACCACACGCAGGCGGCCGAAGTCAGCGAGGAAGAGTTTTTTCGCGCCACCGAGACCGGCGGCACGGTCGTGTCGAGCGCATTGACGCTGATGCACGAGATCATCGAGGCGCGCTACCCGCCTTCCGAATGGAACATCTACGGCGCGCAGGCCTCCGACGGCGACAACTGGCATCAGGACTCCACCCTCTGCGGCGAACTCCTGGCCGGCAAGCTGCTGCCGCTGTCGCGCTACTTTGCCTACGTGCAGGTGGCCGAGGAAGACCAGAACCTGTGGGAAGAATATGCCAGGGTGAAAGAGGACCACGCCAACTTCGCCATGCAGAAAATCACCGGCGTGGCCGACATCTATCCCGTGTTCCGCGAGCTTTTCAAGAAGGCGGGTACCGCATGAGCAAGCCGCACGGACCGGGGCCGGACACGGCGCGGGAGCCCGGCACGGCGAGCGCACCCGAACGCCAACGCGACCCGCTGCCGTGTCCCTCCGATTGGTCGTTCGAACTGATCGAGACCTACCATGGCGAGATCGCCAGCACGGCCAGGCGCTTTGGCCTGGACACCTACCCCGTGCAGCTGGAGGTGATTACCGCCGAACAGATGATCGACGCCTATTCGTCCGTGGGCATGCCCGTCAATTACCGGCACTGGTCTTTTGGCAAGCAGTTCATTGCCACCGAGAAAAGCTACCGGCGCGGCCACATGGGCCTGGCGTACGAGATCGTCATCAACTCCGACCCCTGCATCGCCTACCTGATGGAAGAAAACACCATGCCCATGCAGGCACTGGTGATGGCGCACGCCTGTTATGGCCACAACTCGTTCTTCAAGGGCAACTACCTGTTCCGCATGTGGACGGATGCCTCGTCCATCATTGACTACCTGGTGTATGCCCGTGCCTACGTGGCCGAATGCGAGGAAAAACACGGCATGGAGGCGGTGGAGCAACTGCTCGATTCCTGCCATGCGCTCATGAGCCATGGCGTGGACCGCTACCGCCGCTCGCAAAAACTCTCGCTGGCCGAGGAAGAAGCGCGCCGCAAGGACCGGGAAGCCTATCTGCAGCAGCAGGTCAATGACCTGTGGCGCACCTTGCCCAAGGGCGCCGACAAGCAGGTTGAAAAGGCCAACCGGCGCTTTCCCGCCGAGCCGCAGGAAAACCTGCTGTACTTCATCGAGAAGAACGCACCCCTGCTGGAGCCCTGGCAGCGCGAGGTGATCCGCATCGTGCGCAAGGTCGCGCAATATTTTTACCCGCAGCGGCAGACCCAGGTGATGAACGAAGGCTGGGCCACCTTCTGGCACTACACGCTGCTCAACACGATGTACGACGAAGGCCGACTGACCGATGGCTTCATGATGGAAATCCTGACCTCGCACACCAACGTGGTGTACCAGCCACCGGTCACGCACCGCGCCTACAGCGGCATCAACCCCTATGCGCTGGGTTTTGCCATGTTCAGCGACCTCAAGCGCATCTGCGAACACCCCACCGATGAAGACCGCCAGTGGTTCCCCGACATCGCCGGTTCGGACTGGCGCCAGACGCTGGACCACGCGATGCGGCATTACCGCGACGAAAGCTTCATCGGGCAGTTTCTGTCGCCCCGGCTGATGCGCGAATTTCGCCTGTTCTCGGTGGTGGACGATGCGCACCGGGCCGATCTGGAGGTGGCGGCCATCCACGACGAAGCGGGCTACCGGCGCGTGCGCGAAGCCCTGGCGCGCCAGCACGACCTGAGCGAGCGTGAACCCAACATCCAGGTCTGGAACGTGGACCTGCGCGGCGACCGTTCCCTCACCCTGCGCCACGCCCGCCACAACGACCGCCCGCTGGCCGACGAAGTGCAGGAGGTGGTCAAGCACGTGACCCGCCTTTGGGGTTTCAAGGTGCGGCTTGAAAGCGTGGACCGCCACGGCAAGGTGGTGCAGCACTGGGAAGTGGCGCCACCGCACCCGCATTGAAGACCGGCATTGACGGCCCCTGACCGGGGATAATCGGGTTCCATGTCCGAGGCCCTGTCCCCACGCTCCACGTTGCCCGCGCCACCCGCCTTCAAACCGTGGCGTTTGTCCGTCGCCCCGATGATGGATTGGACGGATCGCCACTGCCGCTACTTCCATCGGCTGCTGTCAAGGCATGTGTTGCTCTACACCGAGATGGTCACCACCGGTGCGCTGCTCCATGGCGACGTGCCGCGCCACCTTCGATTCAACGCCGAAGAACACCCCGTGGCGCTGCAGCTGGGCGGCAGCGAGCCGGCCGATCTGGCGCACTGCGCCCGCCTGGGCGAGCAGTGGGGATATGACGAAATCAACCTCAATTGCGGCTGCCCGAGCGAGCGCGTGCAGCGGGGCGCGTTTGGCGCCTGCCTGATGGCCGAGCCGACGCTGGTGGCCGACTGCGTCAAGGCGATGGTGGACGCGGTGGGCATCCCCGTCACCGTCAAGCACCGCATCGGCATCGACAAGATCGAAAACTACGGTTTCGTGCGCGACTTTGTGGGTGCGGTGAGCGAGGCCGGGTGCCGGGTGTTCATCGTGCACGCGCGCAACGCCTGGCTCCAGGGGCTTTCGCCCAAGGAAAATCGCGAGGTGCCGCCGCTGCGCTACGAGCTGGTACACCGGCTCCAGCGCGAGTTTGCGCACCTGACGATCTGCCTCAACGGCGGCATCACCACCGCCCGGCAGATCGCTGATGAACTGCAGCACGTGAGTGGCGTGATGGTGGGCCGCGAGGCCTATCACAACCCGTGGTCGATGGCGGGTTGGGACGAGGCGTTTTTCGGCGCACCCGCCGCCACCTTGACCCGTGAGTCGGTCGAGGCGCAGATGTGCGACTACATGGTGCGCGAGGCGGCCGAACATGGCACGCCCTGGAGCGCCGTGGCCCGTCACATGCTGGGCCTGCGCAACGGCCTG
>JBGSNW010000392.1:0-4348 GCA_041739435.1 Burkholderiaceae bacterium | reverse complement strand
TCGGCGCCTCGCTGGGCAACATGGCCGAGGACAACTAGCACTACCACTTCTACGACACCATCAAGGGCAGCGACTGGCTGGGTGACCAGGACGCGATCGAGTTCATGTGCCGCGAGGCACCCAAGGTGGTGTACGAGCTCGAGCACATGGGCATGCCTTTTGACCGCAATCCAGACGGCACGATCTACCAGCGCCCCTTTGGTGGCCACACCGCCAATTACGGCGAAAAGCCGGTGCAGCGCGCCTGCGCTGCCGCCGACCGCACCGGCCACGCCATGCTGCACACGCTGTACCAGCAGAACGTGAAGGCACGCACCAATTTCTTCGTCGAGTGGATGGCGCTGGACCTGATCCGCGACGCCGAAGGCGACGTGCTGGGTGTCACCGCGCTGGAGATGGAAACCGGCGAGGTGCACATCCTCGAGGCCAAGACCACGCTGTTTGCCACCGGCGGCGCGGGCCGCATCTTTGCTGCCAGCACCAACGCGTTCATCAACACCGGCGACGGCCTGGGCATGGCGGCACGCGCCGGCATTCCGCTGGAAGACATGGAGTTCTGGCAGTTCCACCCCACCGGCGTGCACAACGCGGGTGTGTTGCTGACCGAAGGCTGCCGCGGTGAAGGCGCCATCCTGCTCAACAGCAACGGCGAGCGCTTCATGGAACGCTACGCCCCGACGCTGAAAGACCTGGCGCCGCGCGACTTCGTCTCGCGCTGCATGGACCAGGAAATCAAGGAAGGCCGCGGCTGCGGCCCCAACAAGGACTACATCAACCTCAAGCTCGACCACCTTGGGGCCGACACCATCCACAAACGCCTGCCTTCGGTGTACGAAATCGGCGTGAACTTCGCCAACGTGGACATCACCCGCGAGCCGATTCCCGTGGTGCCCACCATCCATTACCAGATGGGCGGCGTTCCCACCAACATCAATGGCCAGGTCGTGGTGCCCAGGGACGGCGTGAACCAGGTGGTCAACGGGCTGTACGCCGTGGGCGAATGTTCGTGCGTGAGCGTGCACGGCGCCAACCGCCTGGGCACCAACTCCCTGCTGGACCTGCTGGTGTTCGGCCGCGCGGCCGGCAACCACATCGTCCAGTTCAACAACCGGAACAAGCTGCACAAGCCGCTGCCCGCCAACGCCGCGGACCGCACGCTGGAGCGGCTCAACCGCCTGGAAAGCGCCAGCAGCGGCGAATACGCTCAAACAGTCGCCAACGACCTTCGCAGCGCCATGCAGGAACACGCCGGCGTGTTCCGCACCCAGGCCATCATGGACGCGGGGGTGCAGAAGATCAACGCGATGCGCGAGCGCGTCAACCACATCGGCCTGGGCGACAAATCCCGCGTGTTCAACACCGCGCGCATCGAAGCACTGGAAGTCGAGAACCTGATCGAATGCGCGCAGGCCACCATGACCTCGGCCGCCGCCCGCACCGAGTGCCGCGGCGCGCACATGGTGGTCGACTACGAGCGCGACGCCAGCGATCCCAAGTGCCCGCTTGGCCGTGACGACGCCAACTGGCTCAAGCACACGCTGTGGGACAGCGCCAGCAACTCCCTGAGCTACAAGCCCGTGAACCTCAAGCCACTGACGGTCGATTCCGTGGCCCCCAAGGTCCGCACCTTCTGACCAGCGAAGCACTGAAAAGAAAGCACACAACATGGCCAAACGCACATTCAGCATCTACCGCTACGACCCGGACAAGGACAGCAAGCCGTACATGCAGACCCTCGAGGTCGACCTTGACGGCAGCGAGCGCATGCTGCTCGACGCGCTGATGAAACTCAAGACGGTGGACCCGACGATCTCGTTCCGCCGCTCGTGCCGCGAGGGCGTCTGTGGCTCGGACGCCATGAACATCAACGGCAAGAACGGCCTGGCCTGCCTGACCAACATGCGCACGCTGCCAGGCACCATCGTGCTCAAGCCGCTGCCCGGGCTGCCCGTCGTGCGCGACCTGATCGTCGACATGACGCAGTTCTTCAAGCAGTACCACTCGATCAAGCCCTACCTGATCAACGACACCCCGCCGCCCGAGAAAGAGCGGCTGCAGTCGCCCGAGGAGCGTGAAGAGCTCAACGGCCTGTACGAGTGCATCCTGTGCGCCAGCTGTTCGACCAGCTGCCCCAGCTTCTGGTGGAACCCCGACAAGTTTGTCGGCCCGGCCGGCCTGCTGCAGGCCTACCGCTTCATCGCCGACAGCCGCGACGAAGCCACCGGTGCGCGCCTGGACAACCTGGAAGACCCCTACCGCCTGTTCCGCTGCCACACCATCATGAACTGCGTCGACGTCTGCCCCAAGGGCCTGAACCCGACCCAGGCCATCGGCAAGATCAAGGAGATGATGGTCCTGCGGACCGTCTGAAACGCACCATGCCTGCCGCATCCCACGCCGATGAAGCCTGCCGCGTCCGCCCCGCGGGCGCTGCCGCGCAGGTGCGGCTGGACGCGCGGGGGCTGAGCAAGCTCAAATGGCGGTGCCGCCGCGGCCTGCTTGAAAACGACCTCTTCATCGAGCGTTTTTTTGCGCGTCATGAGACCGAACTGACCGCAGGCCACGCCTGGGGCCTGCATGTGTTGATGGACCTGGCAGACAACGACCTGCTGGACCTGCTGCTCAAGCGCAGGGACCCGGGGGCCGAAACTACAGAAGAAGTACGCGAAGTACTGGAAATGCTGCGCAACGGCCGCCACGTCTCCTGTGGCGACGGTTTGCGCGTGACGGATCAAGGGCACGACAATTTCAAGGAAACCAGACAATGAAACTCGCAGACAACAAAGCCACCCTGTCGTTCAGCAATGGCAGCCCCAGTGTGGACCTGCCGGTGTACAGCGGCAGCATCGGACCCGACGTGATCGACATCCGCAAGCTGTATGCGCAGACCGAAATGTTCACTTACGACCCGGGGTTTCTTTCAACCGCCGCCACACAGTCGGCCATTACCTACATCGACGGTGACAAGGGCGAACTGCTCTACCGCGGCTACCCGATCGAGCAGCTGGCCGTGAATTGCGACTTTCTGGAAACCTGCCACCTGTTGCTGTACGGTGAGTTGCCCAATGGCGACCAGAAAAAGGATTTCGTCAGCCGCGTGACCAACCACACCATGGTCAACGAGCAGATGCAGTTTTTCCTGCGCGGCTTTCGCCGGGACGCACACCCGATGGCCATCATGACGGGCCTGGTGGGCGCACTCTCGGCCTTCTACCACGACAGCACCGACATCAACAATCCGCAGCATCGCGAGATTGCCGCCATTCGCCTGATCGCCAAGATGCCCACGCTGGTGGCCATGGCCTACAAGTACACCGTGGGCCAGCCCTACATGTACCCGCGCAACGACCTGAGCTATGCCGGCAACTTCCTGCGCATGATGTTCGCCACGCCGTGCGAGGAATACAAGGTCAACCCCGTGCTGGAGCGCGCGCTCGACCGCATTTTCATCCTGCACGCCGACCATGAGCAGAACGCCTCCACCTCCACGGTGCGGCTGTGCGGCTCGTCGGGCACCAACCCGTTTGCCGCCATTGCCGCGGGCGTGGCCTGCCTGTGGGGCCCGGCGCACGGCGGCGCCAACGAGGCCTGCCTGAACATGCTCGAGGACATCCAGAAGATGGGTGGCGTGGCCAAGGTGGGCCAGTTCATGGAGCAGGTCAAGGACAAGAACTCGGGCGTGCGCCTCATGGGCTTTGGCCACCGCGTCTACAAGAACTACGACCCGCGCGCCAAGCTCATGCAGGAAACCTGCAACGAAGTTCTCAACGAGCTGGGCCTGGGCAACGACCCGCTTTTCAAGCTGGCCAAGGAGCTGGAGCGCATCGCGCTGGAAGACGACTACTTCGTCCAGCGCAAGCTCTACCCCAACGTGGACTTCTATTCGGGCATCGTCCAGCGCGCCATCGGCATCCCGACCTCGCTGTTCACCGCCATCTTCGCGCTGGCCCGCACGGTGGGCTGGATCGCCCAGCTCAACGAAATGATCGGCGACCCCGAATACAAGATCGGCCGTCCGCGCCAGCTCTACAGCGGCTCGGTCAAGCGCGAAGTGCAACCCATCGCCAAACGATAAGCCCCAGGCCTGCGAGTCCGGCATGCGCCCGCCCGACGGCAACGTGGGCGGGCGTTTTCACAGGCCAAACACCCCCTCCGCGCCGAACCCGCAAGGCCCCCTCAATCCATGCAAGAACACCTCAGCGCAGTGCGCCTGCGTGAAATTCTGGCTTCGGCACCACCGGGCAAACCATGCCGCTGTGGCCTGGGCGCCTGCGCGGGCTGGGAAAGCCTGTCGGAAGACCGCTGGCCCGCCGCCGCCATGCACGCCGAAGGCAGCCTGCGCGACGCG
>JBGSNW010000383.1:0-2069 GCA_041739435.1 Burkholderiaceae bacterium | reverse complement strand
CCACGTCGCGTAAGATCAAGCGCCGCCCCTCCCGGGCCTTGGGTCTGCGACATGTTTTACCGCATCGCGCAGAGGATGTCCAGATTCCCAGCCAAGCACTTGACGCGCTTCAGGAACGGCGGGGGCATGAATTAGCCCTGTCGAGCCCCGCGATCCCCCTTTCCCCGCCCCGAAACCCCCTGCTATACTTAAGCGGATAGGCAGGGCGGTTCTTGTGCTCGCCGATCCCCCCGCGATACCGGAAGAGCAACGTGCACAATCCCATCCACAGGGGCCGGCAGGCCGCCATGCGGCTGGTCGCGGTGCAAGCGGCTGCGGTAATGCTGGTAGCGCTGGCTTGGCTGGTAGCCGACACCCGATCGGCGCTTGCGGTCGCAGTCAGTGGTGGGTCGGTGGTGTTGGGGAGCGGGTTGCTGGCCTGGATGGCGCTGCGTGGCGGGATTTCCGTCGCCGGGGTCGTGCTGGGACAGTTGCTGACCGGAATGGTCCTGAAATGGTGCGTGGTGATCGCGGTGCTCTATGCGGCTTTCGGGCCCTGGGCGTTACCGCCGGTCCCCGTGCTTGTTGGCGCGGTGGTCGCCACGATGGCGCACGTGCTATTTGGCAGATTCAATCCTTCAAGGTGATCCTGTGAGCGCTGAACCCGGCTCTGGCGGCGGACTGACCGAGTACATCCAGCACCATCTCACCCATCACCGGTTGGGCGAGGGCGCCAACGCGCTGCACCTCGACTCGTGGGCGGTCGGTCTGGCGGTGGGCTTGGCGTTTTGCCTTTGGTTCTGGCTGATGGCGCGCAAGGCGACGTCCGGCGTGCCGTCCAAGGGTCAGGCGTTCGTCGAGATGGTGTTCGAGTTCGTCGATGGCCAGGTCAAGGATGTGTTCCACGGCAACCGGCTGTTCATCGCGCCGTTTGCGTTGACGATCTTCATGTGGGTGTTCTTCATGAACGCCATGGATCTGCTGCCGTTGGACTTGGTCGGTCTGGGCGTCAAGCTGATCGCTGGCGAAGAGGTCGCTCACCACACCTACTGGCGCATTGTGCCCACCGCCGATCTCAACACCACGCTGGCGATGTCGTCGGTGGTGTTCTTGCTCACCATTTTCTATTCGATCAAGGCCAAGGGCGGCTGGGGCTTTACCCAGGAACTGTTCACCGCGCCTTTCCACGCGCATGGTGCCGGCGCCAAGATGGCATTGGCGCTGCCGAACTTCGCGCTGAATCTGGTCGAGTACCTGTCCAAGCCGGTCTCGCTGGCGATGCGACTGTTCGGCAACATGTACGGCGGCGAGCTGGTGTTCATGCTGATTGCTGGTCTGGCCGCGAGCTGGATCACCTTCGTGCCGGGTGTGTTGTTCAACGCCGCCTGGGCGATCTTCCACATCCTGATCATCCTGCTGCAAGCGTTCATCTTCATGGTGCTCAGCGTCGTCTATCTGGCGATGGCGCACGAGCACCACTGAGTTCAAGCTTCCCCTTTACCTTTTTCCTGGAGAGACGAAATGGTCGAGTTCATCGCACAAGTTCAGGCCTTCACCGCGATTGCGGCCGGCATCATCATCGGTCTGGGCGCCCTGGGTGCCTGTATCGGAATCGGCATCATGGGCGGTAAGTACATGGAAGGCGCCGCCCGCCAGCCCGAACTGATGGACAAGCTGCAGACCAAGATGTTCCTGCTGGCCGGTCTGATCGACGCGGCCTTCCTGATCGGTGTGGGTATCGCCATGCTGTTCGCGTTT
The DNA here is from genome assembly GCA_041739435.1 of Burkholderiaceae bacterium. Lineage (GTDB taxonomy): Bacteria > Pseudomonadota > Gammaproteobacteria > Burkholderiales > Burkholderiaceae_C > PHCI01. The sequence goes on along the minus strand of JBGSNW010000383.1, from coordinate 332 downwards.
GCCAACCCCTTCCAGTAAATCGACGGCTCGACGTTGAAGCTGCCGATTAACGTTTACAAAGGGGGTGAGTCGTGTACTTGAACGCGACGCTTTTCATCCAGATCATCGTTTTCGCCATCCTGTGGTGGTTCGTGGCCAAGTTTGTCTGGCCGCCCATCACCACGGCGCTCGATGATCGGGCCAAGCGTATTTCCGACGGCCTGGCGGCCGCGGACAAGGCCAAGGCCGACCTCGCCGTTGCAGAACGCCGGGTCGAAGCCGAACTGAAGGAAGCCCGTGCAGGTGCGGCCGAAGTACGAAGCGGTGCCGAGAAGCAGGCGGCCGGCATCGTC
>JBGSNW010000370.1:0-21103 GCA_041739435.1 Burkholderiaceae bacterium | reverse complement strand
TTTTCAATCACAATAACCCAAAGTCTGGATACGATGGAATCGGCCCAAGGAAATTATTAACCATGAAGAAGTATAATGTGGACCGGTTCGGCGCACGCGCCGAAGTGAAGCGCGAGGTCCGCACATGGCATGGCGAGGTGTGCACATCTCCGAGCCCGCCCGGCTGAAGCACCGGGACCGGCAGCTCGTCGTCGACCGGGACGATGGCGAGGTCTCGCTCGCGATCGAGGACATCGCCTGGCTGATCCTCGATACGCCGCAGGTCAGCCTCACCGGCTCGCTTCTCTCCGCTCTCGCCGTATCCGGCGTCGCCATGATCGTGCCGGACGCGCGGCATCGCCGTAGCCCATGAGGCGGCGCAACACGGCGGCCGAGTCCGGGCCGCGGTTGACCAGGTCGCCCAGCAGGTAGAGGGTGTCGCGGCTGGCGGAGAAATTGATTTTGTCCAGCAGGCGGCCCAGGGCGCTGTCGCAGCCCTGCACGTCGCCGATCAAGTAAAGTGCCATGCTGTCATTTTCATTGAGGGTTCATGGATTTACTGCTGATTGTGTTCCTGACGCTGCTCAATGGCGTTTTTGCCATGTCCGAGCTGGCATTGGCCTCCAGCCGCAAGGCGCGCCTGGGCGCGATGGCCGAGTCGGGCGACAAGGGCGCCACCGCGGCCCTGAAGCTGCTGGACGACCCGACCCGGTTTCTCTCCAGCATCCAGATCGGCATCACCTCGATCGGGGTGCTCAACGGCATTGTGGGCGAGGCGGCTTTCAGCGCGGGCCTGGCGGGCTGGCTGCAAAGTCTGGGCCTGGCGGAAAAGCCGTCCGGCATCGCGGCCACGGGCATCGTGGTGACGCTGATCACCTTCACCACCATCATTTTTGGCGAACTGGTGCCCAAGCGCATCGGCCAGCTCTACCCCGAAACCGTGGCGCGCTGGGTGGCGCAGCCCATGAGCTGGCTGGCCCGGGCCGCCGGGCCGTTCGTGCGCCTGCTCACGGCCACGACACACGGCGTGCTCAAGCTGCTGCGCATCGACACCACCGGCAGCCGTGCCGTGACCGAGGAGGAAATCAGCGCCAGCCTCAGCGAAGGCGTGGACGCCGGGCTGATCGAGGAGCACGAACACCAGATGGTGCAAAACGTGTTTCACCTGGACGACCGGCCATTGACCTCGCTGATGGTGCCGCGGGTGGATATCGTCTGGCTGGATGCTTCTAATTCAGTAGCAGAATGTCTAAAATTGGCGGGGGCTGAAGCCGAAAATGACTCACATTCCTGGTATCCGGTGTGCCGCGGCTCGCTGGACGACGTGGTGGGCGTCATCAGCGTGGCCAGACTGCTGGCACTGGGCGTGGACACGCCGGGCACCATCGAGCCGCATGCGCTGCCCGCGTCGTTCGTGCCCGAAACGCTGAGTGGCATGGAGATGCTGGAGCAGTTGCGGGCGCGCTCCGGGCGCATCGTGTTCGTGGTGGACGAATATGGCGTGGTGCAGGGCCTGATGACGCCGCGTGATTTGCTGGAAGCCATCACCGGTGAACTGCAGCCCGGCGCGCAGGTGGACGCCTGGGCGACCCGGCGCGATGACGGCGCGTGGCTGCTTGATGGCCTGATGCCGGTCAACGAGCTCAAGGCGCGGCTGGACATCCGGCAACTGCCCGACGAGGACACGGGGCGCTACAACACGCTCGCGGGTTTGATGATGTCGGTGTCGGGCCGGCTGCCGGTGACGGGCGAATGTATTGAATGTGCGGGTTGGGTATTCGAGGTGACCGAGCTGGATGGAAAACGGATCGACAAGGTATTGGCGAAACCGGTCGATGAAAATACTGAAAATACACCGACTTCATGAATCGGGCTCCGACCCACAGGGGCTGCGGGTTTTGGGGGAATATCAGATTTTGGGGTTTGTATAATGTGCCGCTCATACCCCTTTTGAATATTCATGGAGATTTTTCATGGCCAGCTACAAAGAACTCGTTGCCCAGCGTGAAGCCCTCGAAAAGCAGATTGCGCAGGCCCGCCAGAATGAAATTGCCCAGGCGGTCAGCAAAGTCCGCGAGCTGGTGGTCGAATTCGGTCTGACGCCCAAGGACATTTTCTCTTCCGGCAAATCATCCAAGGCCGGCTCGACCCGTTCGGGTGTGAAGGTGGCGCCCAAATACCGCAATCCGGCCACGGGTGAAACCTGGACCGGTCGCGGCAAGGCCCCGAAATGGATTGACGGGAAAGACCGGGCCAAATACCTGATCGCCTGAAGGCGTGTTGCCGGGGGGGCCGGATAATCCCCGGCGGCAATTTGCCCGGGCCAGTCGGGCGGGCTGCCTGCTCCGGGCTACTGCCAGATCAAAAAAAGGCCGACACGCCCTGTGTCGGCCTTTTTGGATTCCGATGGTGCATCGGCGGGATCAGTCGACGCGATAGGCGGCAAAGCTGGCGTCCACCGGGGTGGCAAACAGGTGGTTGGTGTAATTGCTGAGGGTTTTCACGGCAATGGCCAGCACGATGTACAAGATGTCCTTTTCGGCGAATCCCGCGTCCAGGAAGGTCTTGATTTTTGCGGGATCGGGGTTGCCCTGCTGGCGCACCATTTCCTCGGTCAGGGCGTACAACGCGGCCAGGCGGGTGTCGGGGATGGGCGAGCCCGCGCGGATCGCCTTCAACACTTCGGCTGGCACCCCTGACTTCTTGTCGGCGATCATGCTGTGGGCCGCCACGCAATAAGTGCAGTTGTTGGTTTTGCTGACGGCCAGGAAGATGACTTCCTGTTCTGCCGGGGTCAGCCCTGATTCGGTCCGGAACAGACCGTAACCATGCAGGTAGGTGCTCAACACGGCTGGTGCGTTGGCCATGCCGGCGTACATGTTGGGGATGAATCCCACCTGTTTGAGCGCGGTGTCCAGAACCTGTTTTTGTGCGCCGCTGGAAGTGGCGTGATCGACGGGCTTGAGCGAATGGACGAGGGGTTTCGATGACATGAATGAATTTCAGGAGGTTGAAGACAGGGAAGGCCCGTGAGGGGCGGATGCAGATTCTACGAAGTGCTTGCGGGTCGGTGTTGACCATGTGTCGCGCATGGATGACCCGGTGTATCGGGGGTGCCGCCGGGTGGGGGCAACGCCCGGCCCCGGTTCAGACGCCCTGGGGCTGCGCAAGCACGGCGCGTTGCCACTGTGTCGGCGTATGACCGGTTTTTCTGGCAAAGGCGCGGGTCAGCGCGCTGGCGCTGCCGTAGCCGACATCGGATGCGACGTGCTGCAGCGCGCGACCCGAACGCAGCAGATCCTGGGCCATCGTGATGCGCCACGCAGTCAGGTAGTCGGCGGGCGTTTCGCCGGTGATCTGCCGGAAATGCAGGGCAAACCGCGCGCGGGACATGCCGGCAACGGTGGCCATGTCGGGCAGATCCCACGAGCGCGCAGGGTCTTCGTGCAGTGCGGTCAGCACTTTGGCCAGGCGCGGGTCGGCCAGGCCGGCCAGGGTGCCACCCTGCATCAGCCCCTGGTCCATGCAGTGGCGCAGCAGATGGATCAGCAACAGTTCGCACAGGCGATCCAGCGCGGCCTGGCGTCCGCAGTGGTCGCCAAAGGCTTCGTCCTGCAGCATGTCCAGCAGCGAAGCCGCCCCGCCAAGTTCGGCCAGCGGGATCAGGACTTCGGCGGGCAGTGAGTCGGAAACCGGATTGTGGCCACCCGCGCCGAACTGGATGGTGGCGCACACCACGTCGGCGCCACTCACATCATGCGCGATCAGCCGGTGCGCCTGCGGACGCGGCAGGAACAGCAGGGACGGCTGATCGATCACACGTTTGGTCCCGTTTTCCTCGACCAGGTCCACCGGACCACGCTTGATGACGTGGATGTGGCCACGGCGGGTGTCGCGCGAGAAATCGTGGATGCCGCAGATTTGCCCCGAATAGAACACCCCGGCAGACAGGGAAAAACGATTCAGAAGGAGGGAAAGTCTGTCCATGGGCAAGACGATTGATAAATTAATGTGATTTTAAATATCAAAACGTCTTGTTTTCAAAAAACCTGCATGCACAGGCCCTCAAGGCGCGCGCAAGACCTCGGTCTTGGGATGAAAGGCAAACCAGGCGAACCAGAAGGCCATGGTGGAGGGCCAGGGTTTGCCTGCTTCGTCCAGGACTTCGGCGGTGCCGTGCGCGCGGTCGTACCGGATGCGCAGCGTCTTGTCGGCCACGCGGTCCACGAGTTCACCCTTGGCATTGACGGCGCGGGCGAGTTCGCTGAACGGATAGGCCTTGTGCCTGCCCTGGACTTCGACGCCAACAACCCATTCCTTCAGGGGATAACGTGAGTCGCGATGTTCGACGTCGAACATCAGCTGCTGGATGCGGTCGTATCCGGCATACGGGTCGCGGCCGTAATCGCGACGGAATCCGGTTTCGGTGGACAGTACCTCGGTCTTGGGGAAGCGACTGCGCCAGTCCGCCCAGGTTGTGTGGGTCAGCGGCACTTGTTGCAGTCGGGTGCCTTTGCGCGGGCCACTGACCGCGGTCTGGAGCATCTGCGACCACAGCGACTGGCTTGCACGGTCGTACAGCAGAACATCGCTGTTGTACAAAAGACCGGACACACCAAACACGGCCACCTGACCGCCTGTATTGGCCTGGAAAGCCACGCCTGTCCCGCACAGCGGACAGTAGGTCACGACCACGGGCTGGCCGCCAAGCCGGTCGTTGACGACTTCGTGCCAGTTCATGATGCGCACCGGGTAGGCGCGTGTCACGCCGTTGATGTTCAGACCCAGAATGCGATCGGTGTTTTGCAGCCCCCCGTTTTCGGCCGAGACGAATTTGGGCGTATCAATGGACGGGATGCCGTCCCGGGGCGGACCACCTCGCTGGATGGCTTCTATCGGGATGGTCGCGTTGGCAACGTCAAATCCGTTGTATTGCTCCGGGTCTGGCGTCATTGCGCTGGCCCACTGTACGCACAGGGCCAACGCGGTCGCGAAGGCTCCCATGCGCCAGCCGGTGCGCTGGCTGGCGGGGTGGACGGGCCGTGGGGGGGTAAGGACGTGTTTCATGGGTCGGTCTTTCAAGGGCTCATGGGACAAGTGGGGGGTGATTTCGGCGGTGGCTCCATCGGCTGGAAGGTTCAGGGGGCAGCGGCGAAGCGCAGGTCGCCGAACCATGCGTCGGTGGCGTCGCCCGTGTTGTCGGTATCGCACCCCAGGACGACGCCGGAAATACGGGGAACAGGACCCCCAAACGCGTCGGTCCAGTCCTGCGCCACGTCGCGCACCACCGGGCGCCATTGACCGGCGTGGGTATTGCCACTGTCGACCACGATCATGCGTTGGCGGTCGGTGTAGGGGTTCCAGCCGGATTCGCCCGCATTCTGGAGGTTGCCCCAGACATAGCAGAGCGCTGCTGTTGGCACATCGATCTTTGACATCAGGCGTGTCGTCTGCAGACGCAGACGGTCGGTCGGCGAAAGTTGTTCCAGCGGCAGGTCAAAAACCACGTACACGCGGGCGGCGTAATCGTCGGTGTCGCGCGAACGGATGTCGGATTTTCGGAGTGCGTGAGCGACGCGCCAATGCCATTTCAGAAACGGTGTTTGAATGGGATCGACGTCCACTGGCGCGACCCAGGTCGAGGCAGAAGCCGCTGAACGGATGTGCAGGACGCGCACCTGCTCGATTTCGACAATGTTGAAGATGTTGGGCTGCGGAACGCCAGGGATTTCCTGATGGCGCCAGCCGCGGGCCACCGCCGGGCCGATCGGTGCGGCGGACAGCGACGGCACCTGTGAAAGCCCGGGCGTGCTGGCGCGGGCACCCGCCGCGATACTCGCCGAGAGGCACAGAATTCCGCGCCGGTTCACCATGCCTTTGACGGGGCGCTGCCACGCCGCGGCGCGGTCGAATTTCATGCCGTGTTCATGGAGGTGGCAAGCGCCGAGGTCGCGACGGAGGGCGCTTCGTGCCAGGACAGCGTGCGATGGTCAAAGCCAAAACTCAGCGTGGGCTTGACGACTGCAAAGTACGGCGACACGTCGAAATCCCTGGGCACAAAAAGGCTGTGATGGCGGACGTGCAGTATCTCATCGAAACACCCCGGGCAGGAAGGGTCGTTGGAGGGCATGGCCGTCACGGTGGGCAGGATGGGATAGCGGACCGATTGAAAGGCCTGGGCGATCAAAGTGGAGCAGATTGCACGCGTCGGGTCGCCGCTGCCCAGCGCCAGCATTCGTCGCCGCCAGCGGATTGGCACGGGAGGGGTCGGAAACAGGTAGCGGGCAAGGTCGATCACGTTCTTCAGGTCGTAACGCTGGCCCAGCCGGGCCGTGACGAACCCGATGACCGCGTCAATGTCCGCGCTGTCAAGCCCGATGGGACGGCACACGCGGCAATGCAGCCCCCGGAATTCGTCCACGCTGACCGCGCGAACGCCATCGCGAATGTCGGCTTCGAGAAAACAAAGGCTTCGGCCCTGGGCATCGAACTGCTGGGGCAAGGGGCCGGCATACAGCGCGGCATGTGACCAGGTTGACTGGGTCAGGTACTTGATGGCGACGCTGACACGCGCCTGCCCTTCCACCAGCAGTACGTCGCCGGGCTGAAGGCACGCCAGCAGGCGTTCGGGGTCCACCGGCGTGGCCGTGCCATGGCTGTGCACGGGCGCCGTCAGGTACTGGCTGAGTCTGCGCCCAATCCAGCGGGCCACCGAATTGATGGGGTTTTCCATGTGGGCGAGCGCTGTCGGGCGATGTGAGGGGGAACGTTGATGGGTTGACCTGTATTCGGACACGGTTGAACGAAATCAGTTCCGTCAAGGGGCGATCCACGGGCAAATGGCGTCGGCATCGTTCCCCGCGCAGTCCGGACGCGCCGCTTGTAAGATACCGGGGCTGCAAGGCCCATGGGCGCTGGCAATGGCACGCGGGGTGGGATTTCTTGCAAGAAATCCTGACCGAACCCGTCCAATGGCTTCAACTTCTGGGGAATTCGTGAAATCTGTGCGTATTGGAATCATTGGCGGCAGCGGGCTCTACCGCATGGACGGTTTGACCGATGTCCGCGAGCATGTTGTAGAAACGCCTTTTGGCATGCCGTCCGACGCTCTCATGACTGGTCAATTGAACGGGGTGGCTGTCGTTTTTCTGGCGCGGCATGGACGTGGCCATTCCTGGATACCTTCGCAGATACCGTTTCGCGCCAACATCTATGCGATGAAGAAACTGGGCGTCCAGTATCTGTTGTCGGTGTCGGCGGTTGGATCGCTTCGCGAGAACATCGCGCCGCTCGACATGGTGTTGCCCGGTCAGTTCATTGACATGACCCGGCGCCGTGAATCGACATTTTTCGGGGACGGGGCCGTTGCGCACGTGTCCATGGCAGACCCGGTGTGCGCCGCGCTGGTTCGGGTGCTTGCGGATGCGCATGCGCAGGTTTCGAAAGCGCCGTCCTGGCAGGGGCACAAGCTGCACGAGGGCGGAACCTACATCTGCATTGAGGGGCCTGCGTTTTCCACGCGTGCGGAATCTCATTGGTACAGGAGCATGGACGGTGCGGTGATCGGGATGACCAACATGCCCGAGGCCCGTCTTGCCCGCGAAGCCGAGATCGCTTACGCCACGTTGGCCCTGGTGACCGACTGGGATTGCTGGAACCCTCACCAGGCTTGTGTGACCGCCGAGATGGCCATTGCCAATCTGCAGAAAAATGCCGAGCGTGCACAGGAATTGCTGGCGGTCGCAATCGGTAAAATTTCACAAACATGGCCTATTTCGATCGCCCATGACGCACTTCGGGCCGCATTGGTGACGCCGCCCTCTACAATGGCAAAGGAAGTCAAGAGCCGTCTGGCGAGCATTGTCGCCAAATACGCTTGAGTTGACTTGCGAGGGGTAAGGAACAGTCCGCGAGTGCCGACAATAGGGCAAAGCGGGGGCCGAATCCATCGTTTTCAACTCATTTGCAGTCCCATCGCTCGACTGCATTGTTCTGCGTTACAAGTTCCAGGAGGTTTTGATGAGCACCATTTCCAAGAAGACACCGACCATCGCGCTGGCTCTTGCGCTCAGTGCGGCGTTTGCTTCCATGCCGATCGCCGCCCAGAGTTCGGGCAGTGAAAAATGTTTTGGTGTGGCCCTCAAGGGCAAGAACGATTGTGCTGCGGGGCCTGGCACCACCTGTGCCGGAACTTCCAAGGTCGACTATCAGGCGAGCGCATGGTCCTTGGTGCCCAAGGGGACATGCGAGAAAACCGTTTCGAAAACGTCGGCAAGTGGGTTTGGTCAGCTCAAAGCCTTCAAGCCCAAGGATGCCTGACGGCGTGTGTCCCGGGGTTTGCCGGAGTAAGCTGCCGTGCAGGACCGGGGTGCAATGATTCACGGCACGGGCGTGACGGTGATGCACGAAACTGAGCGAGGTGTGCACCCCATGAGCCCGCAACTGCCAGTCCGTTCCGGCCTGGGTCTCAAGCCGCAGCACTTTGCCGAGATCATCGAGACTCAACCGGACGTCGGTTTTTTTGAGATCCACGCAGAAAACTATATGGTGGATGGTGGGCCATTCCATCATTTTCTGGAGCGGATTGGTCAGCATTACCCGCTGTCGCTGCATGGGGTCGGCATGTCGTTGGGGGGTGAGGACGCGCTGGATGCCATGCATCTGGACCGTTTGTGCAAGTTGATCCAGCGGTACCGCCCGGCAGCATTTTCGGAACATCTCGCCTGGTCCAGCCATGGCGGTATTTTCTTCAACGATTTGCTTCCCCTGCCGTATAACGGGACCACATTGCAAAGAATTTGTGATCGTGTCAATCAGGTGCAGGACCGCCTCAATGTCCGCATGCTGCTTGAAAATCCGGCCACTTACGTCGAATTTGAAGCCTCGACCATGAGCGAAGGGCTGTTCATGTCCGAAGTTGTGCAGCGCACCGGATGCGGGTTGCTGCTCGACGTCAACAATGTCCATGTCTCTTGCACGAACCATCGGCGCGATCCCTGGGACGCGATCAACGCTCTGCCCCTGCATGCTGTTGAAGAAGTCCACTTGGCCGGCTTCGCGTGCGATACCGATGGGGCGGGCGATACGCTCCTGATTGACAACCATGGTTCGTTGGTGGACCCATGGGTATGGCAGCTGTACGTCCGGTTGATTCATCAAATCGGCGGCGTGCCAACCCTGATCGAATGGGACAACGATGTCCCGCCGTTTCCGGTTCTGCTGGCGCAAGCCCGGCAGGTGGATCGCATTCTCGCTGACGCGCCATTGATCGACGTCGGTGCGATGGACGCAGTCGCGTGACCGCGTCCGATCCGCGGATTGCCCTGTCGGACTGGGCGAGCGCCCTCCTGGACCCGGAACGGCCGGTTGCACCGGGGCTGACGGCGTGGAACCACTCGGACGCCGCAGTCAGGTTCGCGGTGCATCGCAACAATGTCATGAGCAGCCTGATTGACGCGCTGGCACAGACCTTTCCGGTGGTTGAGGCCTTGGTTGGGCAAGAGTTTTTTCGCGCCATGGCAGGCGTGTTTGTCAGGGGCTTCCCGCCGACCTCCAAAATACTTGCGTTTTACGGCGCCAGGTTTCCAGAATTTCTGTCCACGTTTGAGCCAGCGAAAACCGTTCCATACCTCGTCGATGTTGCGAGGCTCGAGATGGCGCGGGTGACGGCCTACCACGCCGCCGACGCGCAAACCTTGACCGAAGCCGCTATGACGGCCGCACTGAACAGTGGGGATGCGATTCAAAATCTGCGCTTGATATTTCATCCGTCCCTGACAGTTTTTGGCTCTGAATTTGCCGCAGTTTCCATATGGGCAGCGCATCAGACGTCGAATTCAATCGATTTGAGTGGACTGGACATCAACGCGGCGGAGAGTGCCCTGGTGTTTCGCCGGGAATTCGATGCGGTCGTCCTGCCCGTTTCCACGGGTGTGGCCTGTTTTGTCAATATGTTGCGTCAATCCGCCTCGCTGGGAGGGGCTGCGGATCATGTCGGAGTTCGATACCCGGACTTTGGATTGACGGAGGCGTTAAGTCTTATTTTTTATAATGAGTTGGTTGTATCAATAAAACTTTTATCAGAGGGCTGAAACATGAGCATCAGAGGGCGTGGTCGTGAAGACCAAATGAGGGAGAGCGGGCGTATTTCGGCGCCAGTATGGTGGAGTTCTTTCGTTCGAATTTTGGAACGGATCCCCGACTCTTTTGTCGCCGTTATCGCGCGATTTTCCATGGCGGCCGTGTTCTGGAGTTCGGGGCAAACAAAAATAGAAGGATTTGCCCTGAATTTCGTGACCGGCGAAATCAAGCTCGGATGGCCACGTCTGGCAGATTCGGCGGTGGCGCTTTTTCAGGACGAATACAAACTGCCTTTCCTGGCGCCGATGATTGCAGCGCCAATAACCGCGATGGCGGAACATGTATTGCCCGCATTGCTGCTGCTCGGCTTGGCCACCCGGGTGTCGGCGATGGGCTTGCTGGTGATGACGCTGGTGATCCAGGTGTTTGTTTACCCGGGCGCGTACGCCACGCACGGAACATGGGCGGTCGCGTTGCTCTTCCTGATCATCCGCGGACCGGGGGCGTTTTCTCTGGACTGCTGGTTTACCCGTAGAAACTACCTTTCGAAATAGGGGTCTACAGCCAGATCAATCCGGGTTTGACTTGATGCATTTGTCTTGTCATGCCGATAAAAATGTCGCCGATACTGCCTGCAGTGTCGGAGCATCGTGCCACCGGCTGATTCGTCAGTCCGGGTGGAAATCTTCCATGTCATCTTGAACCCAAGGAAAATCTCATGAGCAACCTCTCGAACCAACTGTCCAAAGTGATTGCAACTGCCGTGGTGACCGCTGCGGCCATGTCCGGCCAGGCATTTGCCGCTGGCTGCGGCGCTGCAAAATGCGGCGCCAAATGTGGTGCGAAGGCGGCAGCTGCGTGCGGCGCCAAGTGCGGTGCAAAGGCCAAGAAGAAGGCGGCTGCCAAGTGCGGTGCCAAGGCGGGTTGCGGGGCGGCCAAGTGTGGTGCTTGCGGCGCCAAGAAGTAATTTGCTCCAGAAAATCGCGGTCGTTCACAGGGGGGCACGATAGTGCCTGTATGAGATGACCGGCGGGCTGCAGCATTGATGCAGATTCGGGCGGGTTCGGCAGCAGACGAACCCGCCCAAGTTTTATGACGACTTCATTGAACATACTTCAACAAAGCTGGTCTGTGGCGAGCGATGCCGAGATCTCACGCAACCTCTTGTCTGCGCAGGCCAGTCTCAGGGCTTTTGCAAGGGTTACCCGACGTTCTGGATCATTGCTACGGAGCTGGGTCAAGAACCGGGCGGTCGTTGAATACGACCACTATCCATCGAACGACGTGGTCGACGTTCGCAGTGGCTCCCAGTTTTTCTACCATTCACATCGCTCCCCACAGATGGAGCACGGGCATATTCATCTTTTCTGGCACGCGACATCCGCCGGCAAGCGCCGCTACTTCGACAACCAGCGCCCGCGATGGAGTCGAACAGCGCCATCGCATTTGATCGCCATTTCGCTGGATGAACGCGGGCTGCCCGTTTCCCTTTTCACTGTCAATCTGTGGGTTACCGACGGATATTGGTTTGATGCCGAGACCACGCTAAAAATGATTGATCGATTTCGGCTCGATGGTGTTGCCGGGCATTTGGATTCGTGCGCGTGGATCACGCATTTTGTCCGGTTGTATCGACCTGTCGTCGCGGAATTGCTGCGCCAGCGGGACCGAAAAATGGCTCGACACAAGGATATGGGCGCAGCTTTGAAAAATCGCCGGACGGAAGTGATCAGTCAAATCGCTGTGAATTGGGCATCGGATCTCGATGCTCTCGAAGCTGAGGCTCGCCGACGAGAGCAATGACCGGTCATCCGGTCATGCAGTTCAGGCTGAATGGGCCGTACCGCCGGATTGCACCGCATTGTTCAAGGCGCCACCGCAGCTTGAGCCCTGTCCGGCAGTGCAGCCAAAGCAGTGGTCCGCAATGCGAATGGGATGGTCGTCCAGCTGATTGGCCGACAAATCACTGATGTGGATGCGTGGGTGCCCATTTTGAGAAATGGGCAGGCCGAGTTGTTGATTGAAATCGCAATCGTAAAGATAGCCCTGCCAGTCGACACTCAGTGTGTTTTTGCACATCACGTTTTCGAGATTGTCCTCGCGATGAGCTGATCGCAGCAATTGCATGTAGGTGTTGAATTCACCCTTGGAGACCAAGGTCGAGCCGAAGCGCTGGATCGGCATGTTGGTCAAGGTGAAAAGCTGATTGAACACCACGCCGAAATGCGCCATCAAGTGGCGTTTGTACTCGGCTTCCAATGCCTCTTGCGGCGGAGGGAGCATGGGACCTTGCGGGTTGTAAACGAGATCAAGGACCAGACCGTTACCGGGTTGACCATAGCCCAGAGAGTTGAGTTGCTGGAGTCCTCGAATGCTGGCGTCGAACACGCCTTTGCCTCGTTGTTTGTCGACGTTGTCCTCGAGGTAGCACGGCATCGAGGCAACAATCTCGACTCGATGGGCCGCCAGGAACGCCGCAAGATCTTCCTGGCCGGGTTCTTCCAGGATTGTCAGGTTGCAGCGGTCGATCACCTTGACGCCACGGGCCCGCGCGGCGATCACGAGTCGGCAAAAATGAGGGTTAAGTTCCGGCGCCCCGCCGGTCAGATCCAGAGTGCGGACCTCCGGATTGGCGTCCAAATGGGCGATCAGCATATCAATCGTTTCCGAGGACATTTCTTCCGTGCGGTTGGGGCCGGCGTTGACATGGCAATGGACGCAACTCTGATTGCATCGATACCCCAGATTGACTTGCAGTGTCTCCACGGCACGGCGGCGCAACGATGGAAATTTTGTCTTTGAGAGCAATTGAAGAGTGGCGTGCATGGGTGCTTTCTGGCTGTGGTCTGTATTTTGACGGGAATCAGCCCCAATTCTTACAGTCCTCCTTCATTTCGGTCGCAGTCGTAAGACGGTAGCGGGTGGACGGTGAAATTCAGAACGGCACCGTTGACGGTCGTGTTTCTGCTCGAGCCTCACGCCATCAGGCGATAGAAAAAATAGTCGTCGCGTACAAGGTGATCGTCCGTCACGTGCGCGATCAAGCCGAAACCGCGTAGCCGGTTCAGAAAAATTTCGGCATCATGTCGTTTCATGAGGTAGTACGTGCAAAGCCAGTCTACCGCCTCCGCCCCTACAAAACAGTCCGGGTATGTCTTGCCGCGGTACATCCGGTCACGAATCTCTACCACCGTTCCTGATCGAAGCAGCTTGAACACATTGCCAGGATTGAGTCGATCGGCCGATGTTGACGCGGAAGTCCGATAAAAGTATTGAGCGTCCTGAAAAGTCTGCTCATGGACGACATGATGAACGAGCCCCAGCTTTTGCAAAGCCTCCCCGAGTTGAACCGAAATCTCGCGCGAAATCTCGTAGTGAGAAGCCAACCACGAAACTGCCTCTGAGCCTACAAAGCATGCTGGATAGGTCTTCAACTTGTAAGTTCGCTGGATCGCTTTGGCATTGGAGGCCAAGGCGCTGGCGAGATTCTCGGCGGTGAGGCCTGTTGTCGCGCGTATGAGCCCACGCGGTGACTCCTGAGCGCCATCAACTGCCATGGCGCTGAAATACGCCGCGAGTTTGTCCGCCGTGATCGCGGTGATATCAAGGAGGCGGGCAATGCTGCGCAGATGCACGCCACCTTCGGATGTCAGGCTGGCGGGCGACACTTCGGCCAGGAGTCCGCAGAATCCCAGTTGCTCGACCCATTTCCTGTCGGCGTCCCAGACGTGCCATGTGCCATGTCGCGTCAGGAGAATGCGTTTGCGTAATTCCGGATCGTGAAAAAAGCGCTCCATGGCAAGAATATCTCGCGGTGCTGTCTGAAGCCCGTCCAGATTGATGATGGCCATCGTCCGTTGGCGCTGGTGAAACGCATCCAGAATGCTCTTCGCGGCGCCTTCGGTGATCGGGATGTCTTCTGGCAGCACGTTCATGGCCATCAGGGCTGCGCGCCAGGTGCGTCGCTCCTCGGCGTTGTGGGTCAGCAGCAGCGCTGTGGGAACCTCGGCATGCTTCATGATGATCTGCGGCACAGGGATCTACACGCTTCGTGTCGGCGTGTTAATCGCTTTTGCCTCCCTGGCGGTACGCTGGTATCGTCAAGAAAAAAGGATACCGTACCATCTCAAGAAAGATAGCAGACGCTCTCTTTTTCCTGCCACACTGGAGCGGCTACGGCTCGCTCATCCAGTCTCTGGCCCCAACGGTTTGAAGCGCGAATTGTAGAGCCCTTGAACCAGGATTCCGAATACTTTAGGCCCTGGCTGCCCGGAGGAACGGCGATTCCAAGTTGTGTTTGAACCACCTTCCTGCCCGACAACATCTGGGCAACACCCGTCGAGGCTTCTTTCGAGGAGCAGGGTTCATACGGCAGGGTTTCCGCCAATCGCGATGCACAACTTATTGTCATCAAAGGGAATGTTTCCTTGGCGACGAAGCGCATAGATTTGTCTTGACCGATCGTTTATCAAAATCTATATTCCTGCTCACTGGAGATGGATTCGATGCCTTGGGAAAAAAATTTTGACATTCCACAAACCTTGAACAAGGCGATGAAGGTCTTTTGGGCGCGTGGGTACGAAGCCACGTCGGTCCAGGATCTGGTTGACGAGATGGGCATCAACCGGGGCAGCATGTACAGCACGTTTGGCGACAAGCGAAGCCTGTTCATCGCTGCGCTGCGCATGTACGACAGCGAGTTTCGCGGCGCACAGCTGTTCGAGATCGAGCTGAAGTATCCTGGCAAGGCGGGTATTCGCGCTTTGTTCGACGGCTGGGTTGAGACGGTGATGAACGACCCGGCGCATGGAGGGTGCTTCCTGACCAACACGGCGCTTGAATTGGCCACGCACGATCCGGAGATCGGCGCTTTGGTCGCCGAGAGTCAGGCTGACATCGAAAATTTCTTTCGCCGCCTTTTGCGGCAAGCGCAAGACATGGGTCAGCTTCCTTCGCATCGCGATCCGGATGAGTTGGCGCGGACATTGCTCGCGACCCTGGTTGGCTTGCTCGTGTTGGGGCGCAGCCGTCCGGAGCCCGCACTTTTGCATTCGATCGTCGAGGGTGCGATGGCGTCCTTGAATTAGCTGTTTTTTTTGACTTTTCTAGAACATTCATTCCAAACGAAAGGAGATCCCTGAAAACCCTCGTACCCATCTTTCCACCCTCACAGAAACACAGTCCATTTTTTTAATTTATTTGGAACAATCATTCCAAAATAAGGAGACCACGATGTCCGTATCCTATGTAGAACGTGCCCAGGCCAACCCGGAGACGCTCGCCTTTTATGACAAGGCGGAGCAGCGGTTCGAGATGTTGCTCAACATCTTCAAGGTGTTTGGTCACACCCCCGAACTCGGAACTGTTTTCACCGATCTGATCATGGCCATCCTCAAGGACGGCAAGCTCGACTGGGTGACCAAGGAGTTGCTGATCCTCAAGGCAACGCACCGAAACGATTGCCAATACTGCGTGGTGCAGCACGAGACGCTGAGCAAGCGGCTGGGCATCTCCGACGCAAAGATCGCCGACATTGGCGGCGACAAATACAAGACCAGTCCGCATTTCACCGAGGCCGAAAAAGCCTTGATGGACTTGACGGTCCAGATCGGGATCGACGCGAACCGTTTGTCCAAGGACTTGTGGACCCGGTTGCACCAGCACTTCTCCGAGTCGCAGATCGTCGAGGCGGTTTTCACAATCACTGTCTACATCGCCGTGAGCAAGTTTGGTGATGCCCTGGGTGTGGCACTGGAGCCGGTGTTCAGCGGGCTGGATCCGATCCTCCACGTCAACCACTGAAGTCTGGCGAACCTTTGCCAAGACACTTCCAGGAGCCAACCCAATGCCGACGATAGAAGTTTTCTCAGGTCCGAATTGCGGCTACTGCGCGCGCGCCAAAGCCCTGCTGACCGCGCGACAGCTGGCCTATTCCGATCTTGACATCAGCCTTGAGGAGCACCGTCTGGAACTGCTCAGGCGGCTACCGCGCTCGAAGACGATCCCCCAGATATTCATCGACGGAGAGCACATCGGCGGTTGCGAAGACCTGGAAATTCTTGACCAGAAAGGAGAACTGAAACGCCTGACAGATCCTGATCCACAAGTGTGATCGCGCCCCCGAGTACGTTTTCATCAATATCAACAACCCGCGCGATCCAACATCGATTCGCGCAGTTCAGGAGACATGAAATGAATGCAGACGACAGGACTTTCGAGAAACAAAATGCGACTTCGCCGGGAACTTTGGGGCACACATTGCCCCGCATCAAGCGAAGCCGGTTTGCCAGCGCACTGGTCCGAACGATGTTTGGCTGTGTGGTGTTGGGCGGCATGGCGATGGCGCCTGCCAGTGCACAGATTGCCATTGAAAAAAACGGCTGGAAGGCCGACGTCAATGGGCTCATCAGCGTGTGGGGCGGCAATGAAAACTTCTCGGCGGCAACCGGGCGACCACAAGAGAGCACCCAGCGCGTTCGCAGTGGCTTCAACCCCTCCAAACTGGAGGTGACGGCGCACGCGCCGGAATACAACGGGATCAATGTCTCCGGCTACTTCCAGCTCGCGGCCAGCATCAACGGAAACAAATCCCAGAGGACGGGCGAGCAGATCGAAGTGCGGGGGGCCGATCTCTCGATCAGCTCTCAGTACGGCACGTTCTCCGCCGGCAGAAATTTCAATATCTATGGCTCCCTGCCGATTGCCAATGACACCGGCAGCATGCGTGGCGTGGGATACCTCTGCACCGGACCCGATGGCAACGGCCCCAATTGTGGCCACATCGGAACGGGGTACACCTGGTCGGACTTCTCGGCGGGGCTGCGCTACACCAGCCCGCGGGTGAGTGGTTTTCAGGTACGACTGGGTGTTTACGATCCGATTGAAACGGCATTCGGCACGCCTGGCGGGGGCACCCCTTTCATCGGCCTGAGCAACGGTACCTTCACCAACTTCACGTCGATCGGCTCCGCCATCGAAACACGGCCGCTGTTTCAGGGCGACATCAACTGGGCGTCCAATCCGTTTGCACTTGGCGGCAATACGACAGGCTCTGCATTGGTATGGCTCGGGGGCTTGAACCAGCGCATCAAGGATCTGGGCGGGTCGTCTGATTCGGCGCACATCAAGGGCTTCAATCTGGGCAGCCGCCTGACCGCCAAAGCGCCCGTCGGTGTATTTGGCTTGACGACCAACTACGAAAAGACTTTTGGCATCGCGGAAGGCTTCATGGGCTTTGGTGCCCGGTGCAATGTCGGCGGGTGCGATACCGTTCGTGGGCAGCAGTGGTATGTCAACGCCGACTACACCTTTGCCGGAAAAACGACATTCGGCACGAGTTTTGGACGGGGCTGGGAGAACGCCAACGCATTCGTCGGAAACGACAACGTGAAGCGGCGCCTGTGGGTTGCGTACGTCCAGCACCAGCTGACACCCAACGTCAATGTCAATGTGGAAGTGCAACGCTTCCGCCGCAGTACCGACGGCGCCGGAAACGCAGCCGGCATCTTCCCGGGGCAGGAACGGTACGTGGCCGCACTGCTGGGTGTCGAGTTTCGCTTCTGACGCTGCTGCACCGTTTGGCACGCGTGCCCCCGGGGGCAGACTCGGGCAGGTCGGTGGCGCGATCGAAACCATTCCTTGAACTGGAGATGAAAGGAAAAAGGCCTCCACATGGAGGCCTTTTTTTGAATCAGGCGCTCGGCCTGTTTGTCAAGTGGTGGGTCCTGAGTGACTCGAACACTCGACCTACGGATTAAGAGTCGAAAATCAGCGCCTGCGGTGGACTGACGATGATTCGTAAGCTATTGAATTTACTAGCATTTCCAGTTGACTGCAAGTGACCTGAGTTGACTGCTTTCGCTTTGGCACTGTGCCAAATTTGTGCCAGTCTGGGCCAAACACTCAGAAGTACTCCGCACCAGCGGTTTCCAACTCGGCCTCAGACCAGGCCTCAGACCCCGTGTTCTGCGCTGCGACGCGATCAGCGGAGGTTTGTCGAGTCACAGTCGCCGGCCATCATGACACGCGGTCGGCGTTGCTCTGCGGTTCGCGTGCCGCCCATCGACTGAACGAGTTCACTGCCCAAATCTTCCCTTGTTTCTCCGCAATCCGCGGTGGTTTCACAGGGGGAATTCATGGGTGTCAAGCGTTGCCTTGCGTGCGGTGATCCGTTTCCACTTCGGGCGCAGTCGCCTGAACAGAGCTACTGCTCCGCCTCAGCGTGCCAGCGACAGCGCCGCAAGCTCTGGCAGCGAGAAAAGCGACAAACAGACGACGACTATCGGCAGAACCAGGCGCGCGCGCAGAAGAAGTGGCTCGATGGTCAGCCTGACTACTGGCAGCGATACCGCGCCAACCATCCGGAGTACACCAAGCGCAACCGCGAGAACCAACGCGCTCGAAGCGCGGGCAAGCGCGCTGGCTTGCTTGCAAAGATGGACGCGTCAAAGCCCTTGGTGGCGTTGGCATCCGGCACCTACAGGCTCAGCGCAATCCGTCCGCCGGGCGTTGCAAAGATGGACGCGTGGATCGTAGAAATCACCGTATTGACAAGTACTTGAGCCCGCCTCAGCGAGTTTGCAAAGAGACGACTCGTTGGGCTTTTTCTGAAGGCACTGTTACCGTAGCTGCGTGTGCGCGACGCGCTGCGCCACTTGGTACTGGAAGGCAACGCGCTCGCCCGCGCGCGGGTGTCATCCGCTGACTTCCGGCCGATCCAGCATTCCTATGCGATGAGGTCGTTATGGACTCGGACATCGACAACAGCACTGAAGTTGGCCCCCCGCAGTCGCGAATGCGCGCTGCCGAGTACGTGCGCATGTCAACTGAGCACCAACAGTATTCGACCGAGAACCAGGGAGACCGGATTCGCGAATACGCGGCACATCGTGGCCTCGAAATCGTTCAGACCTATGCGGACGAGGGAAAGAGCGGCTTGCGTATCGACGGACGCCAAGCCCTTCAGCGCTTGATCTCAGACGTGCAGGATGGACGAGCCGACTTCCAGATCATCTTGGTCTACGACGTAAGCAGATGGGGCCGCTTCCAGGACGCCGACGAGAGCGCCTACTACGAGTACATCTGCCGACGTGCGGGCATCCAGGTCGCCTACTGCGCCGAGCAGTTTGAGAACGATGGCTCGCCGGTGTCGACCATCGTCAAAGGTGTCAAGCGCGCGATGGCTGGTGAGTACAGCAGAGAGCTTTCCGCCAAGGTGTTCGCTGGCCAGTGTCGCCTGATCGAACTGGGGTTCAGGCAAGGTGGGCCAGCAGGCTACGGGCTGCGGCGCACGCTGGTCGATGTGCAAGGCTCCATCAAAACCGAACTGGCTCGTGGCGAGCACAAGAGCCTACAGACCGACCGCGTGATCCTGATGCCAGGACCCGATGACGAAGTCCGCGTTGTGAACGACATCTACCGCTGGTTCATAGACGACGGCCTGGTCGAGTCGGAAATTGCCGGCCGTCTCAACGGCATGCGCGTGCAGACCGATCTTTGCCGGGACTGGACGCGCGCCACCGTTCACGAGGTGTTGACCAATGAGAAGTACGTCGGCCACAACGTCTACAACCGAGTGTCGTTCAAACTGAAGAAGCTGCGCGTGGTCAACACGCCGGACATGTGGATACGCCGGGAGGGCGCATTCACCGGGATCGTGTCGCCGGAGGTGTTCTACACCGCGCAGGGGATCATCAAGGCCCGCGCCCGCCGCTACTCCGACGAAGAACTCATCGATCGCCTGCGAGGCCTGTTTCGCAACAGAGGGTTCCTTTCGGGTCTAGTGATCGACGAGTCTGAAGGCATGCCCTCCGCTTCGGTCTACGTGCATCGCTTCGGCAGCCTGATTCGCGCATACCAGATGGTTGGATTCACGCCTGACCGCGATTACCGGTTTCTGGAGATCAATCGCTTCCTGCGTCGCACCCATCCGCAGATCATCGAGCAAATCGAAAAGCAGATTGCCAGTCTTGGCGGGTCGGTCGTGCGCGATCCCGCGACCGACCTGTTGTGGGTCAACCGCGAGTTCTCGGTATCGGTCGTGCTGGCGCGATGCCAGACATCGCCGTGCGGACACAACCGCTGGAAGATCAGGCTCGACAGCAGCCTGTCGCCCGACATCTCCGTGGCCGCGCGTCTTGACACCACTAACAAGGCCCAGCTCGACTACTACCTGCTGCCGCGCATCGATTTCGGGCCCTCGCGTATCAGTCTGGCAGAGCAGAACCCGATCGAGTTCGAGAGCTATCACTTTGAATCGCTGGACTACCTCTACGGCATGGCCGCCAGAGCCCGACTGAGGATCGCCGCATGACGGTGAAGCTGTCGGTCGGGGAGGTGCGCTCAGTGCCCATCAATATGATCGAGGTGCTCAATCCTCGGGAGAGGAACAGCAGGGCCTTCAGTGAAGTCGTCGCCAACATCAAGGCCATCGGTTTGAAGAAGCCGATCGTGGTGACGCCTCGGACACTGGACGATGGTGGCGAGCGCTTTCTGTTGATCTGCGGCGAAGGCCGCCTGAAGGCATTCAAGACACTGGGTGAGACAGCGATTCCCGCGCTTGTCGTGAACGCAACGGATGAAGACGCCTTCATCATGAGCTTGACCGAGAACATTGCGCGCCGCCAGTGGCGGCCTCTCGAACTGCTGGCGGGCATCGAGCAACTCCGGGATGCGGGGTACACGGCGAAGCAAGTCGCCGCCAAGACGGGGTTGGCATTCAAGTACGTCCAGGGAATCCTGATCTTGCTACAGCAAGGAGAACAACGCCTGCTGATCGCCGTCGAGAAAGGCGCCATCCCTCTCAATGCGGCCCTGGCCATCGTCGGTGCCGGCAAGGACGAACAGGCGGTGCAGGCTGCGCTGCAGGACGCCTACGAATCCGGCACCCTCCGTGGCCGGCGCCTCATCGATGCACGGCGCGTACTCGAACGTCGCGCGAGCCTTGGCCGATCAATGGACAAAGGCGCCGCTCGAAAGGTGCCGGACGTTACAACGTCGAGCTTGGTGCGGACCTACCAACGAGAAGTCGAACGGCAGAAGGTGG
>JBGSNW010000367.1:0-9341 GCA_041739435.1 Burkholderiaceae bacterium | reverse complement strand
CGCGTGGGCCTGGGCGGCTTTGGCGCGCATTACCCGCACGAGCTGTCGGGCGGCATGCGCAAGCGCACGGCGCTGGCGCAGGTGCTCGCCCTCGATCCCGACATCATCCTGATGGACGAGCCCTTCTCGGCACTCGACATCCAGACCCGCCAGCTCATGGAGAACGAGGTGTTGGCGCTGTGGGCCGAAAAACGCAAGGCCGTGTTGTTCATCACCCACGACCTGGACGAAGCCATTGCCATGAGCGACCGCGTGGTGGTGTTGTCGGCCGGGCCGGCCACGCACCCCATCGGCGAATTCACGATCGACCTGCCGCGCCCGCGCGACGTGGCCGAGGTGCGCAGCCAGCCGCGTTTTGTCGAGCTGCACACGCAAATCTGGGCGGTGCTGCGCGAAGAGGTGCTCAAGGGCTACGCGCAGCAACTGGCCCGAACGCCATGAACACCTTCCTTCAAGGTCTCAAGCCCACGCAAGGCAACCTGCGGGCCTGGCAACTGGCCGTGCTGGTGTTGTTCGTGGCGGCCTGGCACGTGGCTTCGCGCGACGCACAACTGGCTTTTTTCGTGGGCGAACCCATCAAGGTGGCCGGGCGGGTGTGGTCGTGGTTCATGCCGTTCGGGTTTGGCGAAAGTGCCCTGTTCCCCGACGGTCTGCCGGGCCGGGCCGACATTTACCTGCATCTGGGCGTGACGCTGCTCGAGACCGTGCTGGCCTTCGGCATCGGCACCGTGCTGGGCCTGGCCTGTGGCCTGTGGCTGGCGCTGGCACCCACCGCCAGTGCCATTCTGGACCCGTACATCAAGGCGCTCAATTCCATGCCGCGCGTGATCCTGGCGCCCATCTTTGCCATGTGGTTCGGCCTGGGCATCTGGAGCAAGGTGGCGCTGGCGGTCACGCTGGTGTTTTTCATCGTGTTCTTCAACGTGTACCAGGGCGTGCGTGAAGTCAGCCCGGTGGTGCTGGCCAACGCCCGCATGCTGGGCGCCAACCAGCGCCAGCTGCTGCGCACCGTCTACCTGCCCAGTGCCACGAGCTGGGTGTTTTCGAGCCTGCACACCTCGGTCGGGCTGGCCTTCGTGGGCGCGGTGGTGGGCGAATACTTGGGCTCGGCGCGCGGGGTGGGCTATCTGATCCTGCAGGCCGAGGGCACGTTCGACGTCAACACCGTGTTCGCCGGCATCGTGGTGCTGACGGGCTTTGCGCTGGTGCTCGACGGCATCGTGGGCCGGGCCGAGCGGCACCTCATGCGCTGGCAGCCCCGGCAGGGCAATACCGACAAGCTTTGAGCTGTGCATCGAATGCTATTGAGTTGATAGCTAACTTTCTCCACGTATCGGGGGGATGAGGCCATTTTCTTATATAATTTTGCAGGCAGGCGGCCCAGTGGGATACTGGCCGACAACATGCACCCCCATCTCCGTTGACCTCGGCCCATGCAAAGCACCTCCCCGTCAGAATTGTTGTGGGCTTACCTGAAGCAGGTTCACTGGGTGTTGTTGGCGGCCGTTCTGGTGTTTCTTGGCCTGATGTTGTTGCCGTTGGCGGGCCCGCTGATGCAGGCGTTGCCGGCGATTGAGCAGACACATCTGGTGTTCGAGCTTGCGGCGGTGGTCGTGGCGGCCCTGATCGCCATCTCGACCTGGAACACGCTTGAACCCCGGCGCTGCGGGCGCGACTGCATTCTGATCGCCGGTTTTGTCGCGGTTGCCGTTCTGGATCTGGTGCATGCCCTGACCTATGAACACGCCGTGGGGCCCACGGCCACGACCGATCCTCAGCAAAGCATATTTTTCGGGCTCGCCGCGCGCAGCCTGGCCGTCATGACCCTGCTGATGCTGGCGCTGAACAGCGGGCCCAACCTGACCCGGCGTGTTGCCCTGGGCGTTGGGGCGCTGGTGGCGGGCAGTCTGCTGTGGGTCGGGCACTTTCATCTGGACCGGTTTCCCGCGACGTTTTTGCCAGGGCAAGGGCTGACCGCGTTCAAAATCGGGTTCGAGGTGATGCTGTGTGCGCTCAACGTTTGCGCCGCGGTCCTGTTCGTGGTGCGTGCAAATCCAGACACCCAGGAGCGCAATCGCATGCTGGCCACGGCCTGCCTGTTGCAGGCCCTGGGGGGCCTGGTGTTCACCCAGTACGTGTCGATCGGGGATTTCATCAACGGCGTGGGGCATCTCTTCAAGATCGCCGCGTACGTCTACCTCTATCGGGCGTTGTACCTGGCCCAGATCCGGCGGCCGTTCCAGAAGGTACAGGAAACCCAGCGCGAACTGCGCGAGGCGTCCGAGGCGCTTGCCGCCCAGCGCCAGGCGCTGGAGCTGACGCTGGTTTCGGTGAGTCAGGGGATCTGCAGGTTCGGCGCGGACGGTCGGATCCGTTTCTTCAATCCGCGCGTGATGGATCTGCTGGACTTGTCCCCCTCCGTCCTGCACGACGGGGCACATGTCACCGACATTTTGAGTTTTCAGATCGCTCGCGGCGACATGGACCGCGCGTCCGATTTTTCCGACCCGTCCATTCGCGGCCTGGTGCTGGCGCGAAGGTTTGACGAGTTGCCTGACCGCTACAGCCGCAAAACGCTGGGCGGAAAAGTCATTGAAGTGCACACGCAGACACTGGCCGACGGCGGCGTTTTGCGTACCTATACCGACGTTTCGGAATACACCCGACTCAACGATGCCCTGAAACGCGAACGCGAGCGGTTGACCAATCTCCTGGCCGGCACCCAGGCCGGCACCTGGTTCTGGGATGCCCGCACCGGCGAGGCCGAGGTGGACGAACGATGGGCCGCGATGGTGGGTTTCACGGCAACACAATACCGGCAGGCGCATGGAACCCAGTGGCAACATCGTGTACACCCCGACGACCTGCCGCGCCTGCGAGACGCCCTGTTTCGGCATCTGCGGGGCGAAACCGATTTTCTCCAGGTGGAGTTCCGGTTCCTGCACAAGGACGGCTACTGGGTGTGGATCCAGTCGCGCGGGCAGGTGAACGCCCGTGACGCCGACGGACGGGCCTTGAATGCGTCCGGCATTCACCTGGACATCAGCGTTCTCAAGGCCACCGAGGCCGCGCTGGTCGAGACTTACGAGCGGCTGCGCGAGAACACGCGGCAGCTTGAAACCACGCTCGACAGCATCAGCCAGGGCATCGTCCTGATCAACCCCGAAGGGCGTGTCGTCACCTACAACCGTCGCGCCAATGAACTGCTCGACCTCCCCGAGGGCATGCTGGCGAACCGGCCCAACCACGCCGAGATCATCGAGCTGCAGCGCCAGCGCGGCGATTTCGGGCCCGACAACACCTGGATCGAATCGCATGCGCGAACCTATCTTGTGTCGCGTGAGCAGGGGGCCATGCCCGACAGTTATGTGCGGCGCACGCGGCAGGACCGGGCCATCGAGGTGCGAACCAAGAAATTGCCCCAGGGGGGCATGGTGCGCACCTTCACCGACGTGACCGACTACGTGAACACGCTGGAGGCCCTGGAGCGTGATGTCACCCAGCGCGTGGCGGCCGAGGCCGAGGTGCGTGTGCTCAACGAGTCGCTGGAGCAGCGTGTGGCCGAGCGCACGGCCGATCTGGAGCGCTCCATGAAGGACATGGAAGCCATTTCGTACTCCATTGCGCACGATCTTCGGGCGCCGCTGCAGGCGGTGAATGGCTTTGTGAGCCTGGTGGCGCAGCGCGAGAAAGAACAGTTGTCCGAGGCCAGCCGCCACATGCTCAACCGCATTCTGGCGGCGTCGCGCAACATGGCGCAGATGATCGATGACCTGCTGGCGCTGTTTCGCGTGGTGCGCGCCGAACTCGTTACATCGCCGGTGGACATGGCCGCGCTGGCGCAGGCCACCGCCGAGGCACTGGCGTCGTCGAGCACGCGGGCGCGCGTGTTGATCGGCGACCTGCCCGCCGCCATGGGGGACGCCACGCTGCTTCGGCAGGTGTTCATGAACCTGATCGACAACGCGCTGAAATATTCGCGTGACGCGGCAGCACCCCGGGTCGAGGTGGGCCATGATGCCGCAACTGACGCCTATTTCGTGCGTGACAACGGGGTGGGGTTTGACATGGCTTATGCGGGCAAGCTGTTTGGTGTGTTCCAGCGGCTGCATGCGGTCACTGAATTCCAGGGCAGCGGCGTGGGGCTGGCCGTGGTGGCACGCATCGTTGAGCGGCACGGGGGACGCATCTGGGCCGACGCAGCCGTGGGGCAGGGCGCCACGTTCTTTTTCACGCTGGGCGCCACCCGGGTCAGGCTTTTGGGCGCAGAGGACGTTGACGCCGGTTCAAGGGCCCCGGCCTAAACCTGAAGGCGGCTCAGCGTCGTCGTGGGGCCTTGCGCGTTTTACCTGAGCGCGGTGCAGCCTTGCGGGAGGACCGGTTGGCCTTGCTGCCACTGGCTGCGCGCACGGGCAGGTACACCACGAGCTTCTGCCCCGCCTTGAGCACCACGTTCATGTGCAGCTGGTTCCATTCGGCCACATTGCTTGCGCTCACGCCGTGACGCCGCGCCAGACGTCCGACCGAATCGCCCTTGCGAGCCGTGACCACCTTTCGACGGGTGGATGCCTCGGGCGCCAGCGCCAGTTGTGCATGGTCGGCCACGTGGCCGGAGACGTCAGCCGAAACCCGTTCGCCCCGTGGCACCAGCAGCGTCGAGCCGGCCTTGATGAGCATGCGTGGCGGGATGTTGTTGAGGCTGCGCAGATCGCCCTCGGTCATGCCCACGCGCCGGGCCGCATTGGCCGGCTTCATGGTGCTGGGTGCTGTCCAGGCGGTCCAGCTGGCCAGGCGGGTGCTGTTGTAGCTGGCCAGGTTTTGCCGGAAAACGGTGGCGTTGTCCCAGGGCAGCAATATTTGTGGTGTGCCCGCTGCCAGAATGACGGGCCGACGCGCGGAAGGGTTCAGGGCCCTGAAGTCCTCGACATCGACTTCGGCCAGGCGCGCGGCCAGCGCAACGTCGATGTCGCGGGTGATTGGAACCGACTGAAAATACGGATGGTTTCCGACGTCGGGGAGTGTGGCTTTGAAGGCTGACGGGTCGGCAATGATGTTCTTGACGGCCTGCAGCTTGGGCACGTAATACCGGGTTTCGGCGGGCATGGTGAGGTCGGTGTAGGTCGTGCCCAGACCCGCGCGCCTGTTCTTGGCAATGGCACGGCCCACGCTGCCTTCGCCCCAGTTGTAGGCAGCCAGTGCCAGATGCCAGTCGCCAAACATGCCGTGCAGCTTTTGCAGGTAGTCGAGCGCGGCGCGGGTGGACGCCAACACGTCGCGCCGGTCGTCGCGAAACACGTTCTGGCGCAGCTCGAAATGCTTGCCCGTGGCGGGCATGAACTGCCACATGCCCGCGGCCTTGGCACTGGAGACGGCTTGCGGGTTGAACGCGCTTTCAATGAAGGGCAGCAACGCGAGTTCGGTGGGCATGTCGCGCAACTCAAGCTCTTCGACGATATGAAACAGGTATTTGCTGGACCTGTCGGTCATGCGCTGGATGTAGTCGGGGCGCGTGGCATACCACTGCTCACGATCACGCACCAGGTCGCTTTGCAGGTCGGGCATGGCGAAGCCCCGGCGGATTCTTTCCCAGAGGTCGGTCGGGGGGGTGAGCTGGGCGACGGCCCGGGCGGCCGCCTGTTCGGCGGAAATAGGCTGTAGTGGCCCATCGGGGAAGACCGATGCAAGCCTCGGTTGCGCGGTTTCGGTCACCGATACGGCAGCGGGCGTGCGACCGGAGTCGGTGGGCGAACTGGCCGCGGCGGGCTCATGCGCTGCCGTGGAAGGAGGTGCGCTGGTTGCACAGCCTGCCAGCCATAGTGCACCGGCCATGCAAAGTACGGAGAGAGATTTCATCAAAACCTGTTTTTCCATTCCCGAAGGGCGGCAAAAATGCCCGCTTCGCCGCATGCAGAAGGATCAAAGCGTGCAACGGACTGGATCACCGCGGGTGACCGGCTGCGCAGGAACGGATTGATGCGGCGCTCCAGTTCGATGGACGACGGCAAGGTGGGTTCTGAACGCTGACGCAGTGCCTCGCAATGCGCCACGTAGTTGACCAGGTCGGTGTTGGCGGGCTCAACGGCCTGTGCGAACCGGAGGTTGCTCAGTGTGTATTCGTGCGTGCAGCACACGCGGGTGGCGCCCGGCAGGGCGGCCAGCGCGTCCAGCGAGGCCAGCATTTGTGCCGGTGTGCCCTCGAACAGGCGACCACACCCCCCCGAGAACAGGGTGTCGCCGCAAAACAGTACCGGCGCACGGCTGTCGTTGGCCATGATGTCCGCGGTGTAGTAGGCGATGTGTCCGGCGGTGTGGCCCGGCACATCGAACACTTCAAAGCCCAGGCCCAGTACTTCAATGCGGTCGCCCTGGTGCAAGGGGGAGCACGGCTGCGGCATGTTCTCGCGTGCGGGGCCCCAGACGCGGGCACCGGTGCGTTCGCGCAAGGCATTGACGCCCCCGACGTGGTCAGCGTGATGATGGGTGACTAGAATCGCCTGGAGCTGCAGGCCCGACTGCTGAAGGAAATCGAACACGGGCTGGGCGTCCCCTGGATCGACCACCACAGCGCGGCGGGCGTCGTGCAATACCCAGATGTAGTTGTCGGTGAATGCGGGCAGTGGAATTAACTTCATGAGTGATCAAATTATAGGTTTGCACGACTGGTTTCAGACGCCACCCGGTCAATATGTGCTGGCCTGGGAGCAGGCCCAGTTTGATCGCGTGGTGGCAGACCTTTTTGGCTACCACGCCGTTCAGCTCGGACTGCACGAACTGGACACCCTGGCCACCAACCGCATGCCCCATCGCTGGCTCGCCACCGCCAGCCCCGAAAGCGCCGCGTGTGCCCGCCCGCAGGCGTCGGGCGGCCAGGGAGGGGGTGCCAACAACCAGCCGCCCCGGGCGGCACTGGTGACCGAGTTTGCCGCCTTGCCCTTCCCGCAAGCCAGTCTGGATCTGGTGGTGTTGCCTCATGCGCTGGAGCTCCATCCCGATCCGCACGCCACGTTGCGGGAGGTCGAGCGGGTGCTGGTCCCCGAAGGCCGGGTGGTGATCTGCGGCTTCAATCCGGCCAGTCTCTGGGGATGGCGGCAACGTCGTGCACACTTTTATCGACAGATCGGTCTGGGCGAGCTGTTTTTACCCAATGCTGGAGAATTCATCGGCTACCGCCGCCTGCGCGACTGGCTTCGCCTGCTGTCCTTTGAGGTGGAGTCGGGGCAGTTCGGGTGCTATCGGCCGGCCGTTCGCAAGCCGCTGTGGCTGGGTCGTTTTGAATGGATGGACCGCGCTGGAGCGCGCTGGTGGCCGATCTTCGGTGCGGTGTATTTTGTGGTGGCGGTCAAGCGGGTGCGCGGCATGCGGCTGCTGGGGCCGGCCTGGAAGCCGGCCAAAAACCTGTCGAATGCTCCTGTATCAATAGCAAACAAATCATTAAAGACGAGGGCTATCGTTGAATAATATTCAAATTTACACCGACGGCGCATGCAAGGGCAATCCTGGCCCCGGCGGGTGGGGCGTGCTGCTGGTTTCGGGCACGACCGAACGAGAGCTGTTTGGCGGTGAGCTGGGCACCACCAACAACCGAATGGAGCTGGTGGCCGCGATCGAGGCGCTGGCGGCACTCAAGCGCCCATGCCATGTGACGCTGTACGTGGACAGCGAATACGTGCGCAAGGGCATCACCGAATGGATTCACGGCTGGAAAGCCCGGGGCTGGCGCACCGCTGCCAAACAACCGGTGAAAAACGTCGAGTTGTGGCAACGTCTGGACGCACTGGTGGCATCGGGCGGCCACAAGATCGACTGGCGCTGGGTCAAGGGCCATTCCGGCGACCCCGGCAATGAGCGGGCCGACGAACTGGCCAACCGTGGCGTCGAGATGGCGCTGGGCCGTGCCTGAGGCCGGTGAAGCGTGTCGTGTAAAGCCCCGGTAAATTGTGCGGGCAAGGTGCGGGAGATCGCGCGGGAGCGCACACGGAAAGCGCGGGCACTGCTACATTGCGGACTTGATCTGTAACAAATGCCGGGTACCTCACACGGTTTTGCATTCAAGCGTAGAACAAGGCGGGAGCCGCAGACAGTGCTGTAGCACGGCAAGGCGAACCAACGCAGTTATACGTTTGAAGGCGAAACCGTATCACGGGCCTGGGCAGGGTCCTCGCTGACATGGCTTCCAAATTCATCTACACGACCGTCGCCGTGGCGGGCATGGCGCTGGCTTCCGGTGGTGCCTGGTGGTACCAGAACAAGCGCGACGTCAAAGTCGCGCAGAACACCACCGCGACCGATGCCGCTGCGACCACGGGCCGGTCTGCGCCCCCCGCTTCCGGTGCCGCCGCGAATCGCCCGGTGTCGGTGGAGGTGGCGCGCGTCGAGGTCATGCGCCTGACCGACGACATGCAGGCCGTGGGCAGCCTTCGCTCGCGCCAGAGTGTGGTGGTGCGGCCCGAGGTCAGTGGGCGCATCACGCAATTGAACTTTCAGGACGGGGTTCGGGTGAAGAAGGGGCAGTTGCTGGTGCAGCTGGACGACCAGCTGCCCCTGGCCCAGGTTCAGCAAAGCCAGGCCGAGCTGTCCATCGCGCAAGCCAACCACAAGCGCAACCAGGATCTGGTGGCGCAGGGTTTCATCAGCCAGCGTTCGGTGGACGAAAGCGCCGCCAATCTGCAGGTGGCGCAAGCCAAGCTGGCGCTGGCGCAGGCCACTGCCGCTCGGCTGCGCATCGTGGCGCCGTTCGACGGCATCACGGGCATTCGCTCGGTCAACGTGGGCGACTATCTCAAGGACGGCGCCGATGTGGTGAACATCGAAGACATGGACGCCGTGTTTGTCGACTACCGCCTGCCCGAGCGATTCCAGTCCCGTATCCGGCGCGGCCAGCAGGCGACGGTGGAGCTCGACGCGCTGCCCGGGAAAAAGTTCACCGCTGTGGTTCAGGCTGTCGACCCGCTGATCGACGCCAATGGCCGCTCGGTGGGCGTGCGCGGCTGCATCGACAACCGCCGCCTGTTGCTGCGACCCGGCATGTTTGCCCGGATCAACACCGTGTTCAGTGAACGCGAGAAGGCGCTGGTCATCCCCGAAGAAGCCATCGTGCCCCAGGGCGCGCGGCAGTTTGTGCTGAAGGTGAGCAACGGGCCCGATCCGGAGCAGCACAATGCACGGCGCGTGGAGGTCAAGGTGGGTCTGCGCAGCCCGGGGCGTGTCGAAATCGTGGAAGGGCTTCAAGCCGGCGACGTGGTGGTGACGGCCGGGCACCAGCGCATCCAGCGTGATGGCACCGTTGTGCGGGTGACGGACCTTGCGCGCGCGCCCGAGGGTGCCCAGGCCCCGGACGGTGC
>JBGSNW010000342.1:0-5772 GCA_041739435.1 Burkholderiaceae bacterium | reverse complement strand
CACCAGGCCGGTCTGCGCCCCGAGTTCGGCGCTCATGTTGCACAGGGTCATGCGCTCGTTCATGGACAGCGCACGGACCGCCGCGCCGGTGAATTCCACCGCCTGGTAATTGGCGCCGTTCATGCCGAACCGCGCAATCATCGCCAGCATCATGTCCTTGGCGCAGACGCCCGGCGCGAGCTGGCCGGACCACTGCATGGCCAGGGTCTGCGGCACGCGCAGCCAGATTTCACCCGTCACCACCACACCCAGCATCTCGGTGCTGCCGATGCCGAACATGTAGGCACCGAACGCGCCGCCCGTTGGCGAGTGCGAATCGCCCCCCACGCAGAACATGCCGGGCCGGATGTGCCCATGCTGCGGCACCACGATGTGGCAGATGCCCTGGCTGTCGTACACATGCGGCAGCGCCTGCTCGCGCGCCCAGTCGCGCGCGATGCGGACGATCTGGCGCGCCGCGTCGTCGCGTTCGGGCACGTAGTGGTCCATCACCAGCACCACCCGGGACTTGTCCCAGATCCGCGCCCCCAGTTCCTGCAGCATGGGGGCCAGGCGCCGGGGTCCGGACGAATCGTGGAACATGGCCAGATCAACCCTGCAGGTCACGATTTCGCCCACGGCCACCTCGGTGCGGCCGGCGGCCCGCGCAATCAGCTTTTGCGCCAGGCTTTGTGGCGAGCCTGTGCCACGCTGCGTTTCTTCAGTAGGGGCGTGCAGAAGGTCCGGCATGTCACATGCCCAGGTAGGCACGCCGCAGCGCGTCGCTGGCCAGCAAGTCGGCCGACGGGCCTTCAAAACGCACGCTGCCGTTTTCCAGCACATAGGCACGCTGCGCCAGATCGAGCGACTGCGCCACGTTCTGCTCCACCAGCAAAACGGACAGCCCGTCGTGGTGCAACTGCCCGATCAGCGCAAACAGTTCTTCCACCAGCAGTGGCGACAAACCCAGCGAGGGCTCGTCGAGGATCAGCAGGCGCGGCTCCGCCATGAGGCCACGCCCGATGGCCAGCATCTGTTGCTCGCCCCCGCTCAGGGTGCCGGCCAGCTGTTTCGTGCGTTCCTTCAGGCGCGGGAACAGGCCGTGAATGCGCTCCAGGTTGCGGCCGCGGTGGGCCCGCGCGCGTGTGAACGACCCCAGCTCCAGGTTCTCGCGCACCGACAGGTTGGGGAAAATCCTGCGCCCTTCGGGCACCTGGATCAGGCCGGCCTGGACCACGTCGCGACAGTGCGCGCCGCTCAGGTCCACGCCGTCAAAGTGCACCCGCCCCGCCCACGCCGGACAGATGCCACACACGGTGTTGTTGAGTGTCGATTTGCCGGCGCCGTTGCTGCCCACCAGCGCCACGATCTCGCCCTCGCCCACCGTGAGGTCAACGCCGCGCAACACCTCCACGGCACCGTAGCCGCCGCGCAGGCCCTGAATCTGGAGCAGCGGCTTCATGCCGGTGTCTCCGCGCGCGTTGTGGCCTGGGCGCGCAGCCGCGCCGCGGTGCCATGCCCCAGATACGCCTCGATCACCCGCTCATTGCGGGTGACCTCGGCCGGCGTGCCCTCGGCAATCAGTTGCCCCTGCGCCAGCACCCACACGTGCTGGGCCAGGTTCATCACCGCCTGCATCACGTGTTCGATCATCAGCACCGTCACGCCACCCGATGCAATGCCCTGCACCACGGGAATCATTTCGGTGATCTCTTGCGGGTTGAGGCCCGCCAGCACTTCGTCCAGCAGGAGCAGGCGCGGCTGCGTGGCCAGGGTGCGTGCCAGTTCCAGCCGCTTGCGGCCCGCCACGGTCAAGTCGGCGGCGGGCTTGTCCAGCAGTGCAGACAAACCCACACGCGCGGCCACGGCGTCCGCCAGCCCCAGGGCATGGGCGCGGCGCTTTTCATGCAGATGGGCGCCCACTGCAATGTTCTCGCGC
Source organism: Burkholderiaceae bacterium (assembly GCA_041739435.1). GTDB lineage: Bacteria > Pseudomonadota > Gammaproteobacteria > Burkholderiales > Burkholderiaceae_C > PHCI01. The sequence goes on along the minus strand of JBGSNW010000342.1, from coordinate 3,854 downwards.
ACCGTTTGTGCCGCGAACGGCTGCACGATTTGGAACGTGCGGGTCAGGCCCAGGCGGGCATTCGCGTCGGGCGCGTGCCCGGTGATGTCGCGCCCCGCAAAATGAACGCTGCCGCTGTCGGGCTTGAGAAACCCCGACATCAGCGCAAACAGCGTGGTCTTGCCCGCGCCGTTGGGGCCGATCAGGGCCGTCAGGCTGCCCGCGGGCACGTCCAGGCTCACGTCCTGCACCGCACGCAGGCCGCCAAACGTCTTGGCCACATGCCGGACCGACAGCAAAGGTTCAGCCGTCATGCCGTGCCCCCGCATTTTGCGCACGGTGATCGCGCCAGAGCGCGCTCACCCGATGCCCGACACCTGTGAGTCCGCGCGGCGCAAACATCACGATCAGGATCAGCACCGCCCCGTAGATCACCATGTTGATGCCCGGGAGTTGGCCAAACAGGTTGCGCGTGAGGTCGGCCAGAACATGCAACGCAAACGCCCCCACCACCGGCCCCCAGACCGTGCCCATGCCGCCGACGATGGCCCCCACGAGCGCCTCCACCGAAGTGTGGGCGCCATAGGCGATGCCGGGGTCGATGTACTGGAACACCTGCACATAAACGGCCCCGGCCGCGCCCATGAACGCGCCCGACAGCGCGATGGCGCCGAGCTTGACGCGAAAAGGGTTGACGCCGATGGCGCGCGCCGCGTCCTCGTTGTCGCGCACAGCCTGCAGATAAGCGCCAAAACGCGAATGCCGCAGCCACAAGGTCACCAGCAAGGCCATCACCACCAGCGCCAGCACCAGGTACAGATAACCCGCGCGCGATGCAAACTGCATGTTGGCCGCGCCCTCCTTGAGCGGCACCATGAGCCCCACCCCGGCTCCGGTGAACGGCACCGACAGCGCGACGATGCGGAACACTTCGGCAAACGCCAGCGTGACCAGTGCAAAGTAAGAGCCCTTCAAGCCATAACGAAAACTCAGCCCCCCCACAAACACGCCGACCGCCGCGCTGGCCAGCACCGCCAGCGGCAGCGCCGCCCACGGGTTGAGGCCGCCCTGCAACTGTGCGATGGCCTGGGCGTAGGCGCCGGTCCCGAAAAACAGCGCATGGCCAAACGAGAACTGGCCTCCAAAACCGCCGAGCAGGTTCCACGCCTGGGCGATCAGGGTGGCGTACAGCGCCATCATCACAAAGTTCAACACCACGCCGGAGTTCGTGACCACGGGCACCAGCGCCATGACCACGGCGAACAACACGACCGCCCCCAGCGCTCTCATGTCCGGGCTCCGAACAGGCCCTGGGGCCGGAACAGCAGCACGGCGATGAAGATCAGGAAGATGCCGATCTGCCCGAGCGATTCGCCCAGCATCAACCCACCCAGCGACTCGACCACGCCGATCAGCAGCCCCCCCACCAGCGCCCCCACAAAGCTGCCCATGCCTCCCAGCACCACGATGGTGAAAGCCACCAGCACAAAACCGTTGCCCACCTGGGGGTTGACGTAATACGCCGGCAGCAAAAAGCAGGCTGCGGCCCCCAGGCACGCCAGCCCGATGCCGAAACACATGGCGTAGACGTGGTCCACGTCAATGCCCATGAGGCGGGCGCCCTGCTTTTCACGCGCCACGGCGCGGATGGCCCGCCCCAGGTCCGTCTTGCCCACCACCAGCAGCAACAGCCCGGCAGTGACCAGCGCACCCCCGAACGCCACCAGCTTGGGCAGCGCGATCATGGCCGACGCGATGCCGATGTCGATCGGCACCGTGGTCAGGGTGTAGGCCGTTTCAATGGTGTGCGTGTCGGATTTGAAGAACAGCAAGGCCAGGTTTTCCATCACGATCGACAGGCCGAGCGTGACCAGCAGGATGTTTTCGTCCTTGCCGTGGCTGGCCCGGTTGATGATGAGGCGCTGCAGGGCATAACCCAGCACGAACATGCCCGGCACCACGATGGGAAGCGCCAGATAGGGGTCGATCCCCAGCTTCTGGCGCAGCAGGTACACGGCGTACATCGCCACCATCAGCGACGCGCCATGCGCGAAGTTGATGATGTGCAGCACGCCGTAGATCAGCGTCAGCCCCAGCGCGATCAGCGCATACACCGCACCGGTCGTGATGCCGTTGAGGATGGACGGGAAGAGTATGGCGAGGTCGAACATGCAACTCCATCACCGTTCGCCCTGCGCTCAGGACAGGCTTCGACAGGCTCAGCCAGAACGGTTTTGGCTCAGGAACGGTTTTGGCTCAGGAACGGCTTTGGCTCAGGAATGGTTTTGGCGCGGGGACCGGTGTGGATCGGGAAGGTTTTGGCTCAGGCCTTGAGCGGGAACAGCGGATCGATCTCGCGGTAGTCGCGCGGCACGATCACCTTGATGTCGTTGCCACGCACCTGCGTCATCAGGGGCTGCGCGCCCTGGTTCTGGCCGTTGACGAACTTTGTCGCGCCGTACGGCATGATGTGGTCGGCAAATGTGCTGGACTCCAGTGCATTGATGATGGCGGCGCGATCGGCCGACTTGGCGCGCTCGATGGCGTCGGCCAGCAGGCGCGTCGCGGTGTAGGCCATGAAGACCTCGTAGCTGAAGAACTTGTTCTTGGCCTCGACCCGCTTGCGCAGTTCGGCGGAGCGCTTGTCCTTGGGGTTGAACCAGTGATTGCAGTCAATGATGCCGTTGGCCGCGTCGGGGAACTCCTTGACGAACTTGTAGCTTGACGCCGCGCCCCCCAGCACCGAGAAGATCGCCTTGGGCGTGAATTTCTGCTGCTGCATGGTGCGCACCAGCAGTGCATATTCATCGTAATAGTTGGCCGGGATGACAACGTCCGGATTGAGCGCCTTCATGCGCAGCACGATGTTGTTGAAGTCGCGCGTGGGGCTGGCGTGCTTCACGACTTCCTTGACCTCATAGCCATAGCCCGGCAACTCGCGGGCCAGCAGGTTGGCCGTGCCGGTGCCGAACAACGAGTCTTCGTGGATGATCATCACCGTGCGGGCCGGTTTGCCCGCCGCGGTGTTGAGCACGTGCAGATTGGTCACCGCCACCTGGGCGCATTTGCGGTAACCCGGGCCAAAGCGGAAGGTGTTCTTGAGGCCGCGCTCGACGATCTGGTCGGCCACCCCCACGTCCACCACATGGGGCAGGTTGTATTTGGCCGCGGCCTGTGTGGTGGCCAGGCAGATCGCCGAGGCAAAGGCCCCCACCACCGCCGACACGCCCGCTTCGTTCATCTTTTCGATCTCGGCCGCCCCGGCCTGGGGCGAAGACTGCGCGTCGCCGAGCAGGGCCTCGATTTTTGCGCCGCCCATGGACCGGATGCCACCCGCCTTGTTGATGTCTTCGATGGCCATCAGGGCGCCTTCGCGGCATTGCCCGCCCGAATAGGCTACCGCCCCCGTCACGGGGTGCAGCACCCCGATCTTGACGGGCTTAGGCTGGGCACCGCCCACCAGCGGGAAAGCCAGCGCGGACGCGGCAGCAGCCGATTGGGTGATGAAGTGGCGACGATTGGTCATGGCAGTCTCCTGAGGGTTGGGGTGGCAAACCGGTGGTTCAATGAAAGTGGGCGGCAACATCCTTGCTGACCCACACCTTGGCGTCGATGCCGCCCACACGCGAGAGCTGCATCACGTATTCGTACCGGTCGGGCCGGTACAGGCCGTGCAGCCACTGCACCGGCCTGTCGTCCACGTCATGAATCAGGCGGCGCACGGCCAGCAGGGCCGAACCCACCGCCACGTCGAGGTGGCGGGCAACTTCGGCGTCGGCGAGCCTGGCAGAAATGGTCTGCTCGGCGCGGCCCACCTGCACGCCCGACTCTTCGAGCAGCACCAGAATGGGTTTGCGCGCCAGCTCGCGGCGGCC
>JBGSNW010000331.1:0-3166 GCA_041739435.1 Burkholderiaceae bacterium | reverse complement strand
CTTCCCACACCCGCGCAGGCGAGGCGGGCATGTCGAACTCTTTGACGCCCATATCGCTCAGGGCATCCAGCACCGCGTTGATGACCGCGGGTGGTGAACCAATCGCGCCGGCCTCGCCGCAGCCCTTGGTGCCCAGCGGGTTGTGGGTGCAGGGGGTGCAGATCGTGTCGAGCTTGAACTCGGGGAAGTCGTCGGCGCGCGGCATCGCGTAGTCCATGAAGCTGCCGGTGAGCAGCTGGCCGGTTTCCTTGTCGTACACGCAGTTTTCCATCAAGGCCTGGCCAATGCCCTGGACCAGCCCGCCGTGCACCTGGCCTTCGACGATCATGGGGTTGATGATGGTGCCGAAGTCGTCCACCGCGGAGAACTTGTCCACGCGGGTGGTGCCGGTGGCGGGGTCCACCTCGACCTCGCAGATGTAGGTGCCGGCCGGGAAGGTGAAGTTGGTCGGGTCGTAGAACGCGGTTTCGTTCAGGCCCGGCTCCAGCTTGTCCAGCGGGTAGTTGTGCGGCACGTAGGCGGTGAGCGCGACCTGGCCGAAGGTGACTTTCTTGTCGGTGCCCTTGACGGTGAACTCGCCGTTGGCGAACTCGACGTCGGCGTCGCTCGCTTCCATGAGGTGCGCGGCGATCTTCTTGGCCTTGGTCTCGATCTTGTCGAGCGCGCGCATGATGGCCGCGCCGCCCACCGAGATGGAGCGTGAGCCGTAGGTGCCCATGCCAAACGGCACGCGCCCCGTGTCGCCGTGCACCACGTCCACCGCATCGACCGCAATGCCCAGGCGCGCCGCCACCACTTGCGCGAAGGTGGTTTCATGCCCCTGGCCGTGGCTGTGCGAGCCGGTGAACACCGTCACGCTGCCCGTGGGGTGCACGCGCACCTCGCCACATTCGAACAGACCCGCCCGCGCGCCCAGCGCCCCGGCGATGTTCGACGGTGCGATGCCGCAGGCTTCGATGTAGCTGCTGTAGCCGATGCCGCGCAGCAGCCCCTTGGCCTCGCTTGTGGCCTTGCGCTGCGCAAAGCCGGCCACGTCGGCCAGTTCTTGCGCCTTGTTCATGCAGCCCAGGTAGTCGCCCACGTCGTACTGCAGCGCAACCGGGGTCTGGTAGGGCCAGCTGTGAATGAAATTGCGTTTGCGGATTTCGTCCTGGCCCAGGCCCATGTCCCAGCCGCAGCGCGACACCAGCCGCTCCAGCAGGTAGGTGGCTTCGGGGCGGCCGGCGCCGCGGTAGGCGTCCACCGGCGCGGTGTTGGTGAACCAGGCGTCGACTTCCACGTAAATCTGCGGGCAGGTGTACTGGCCCGCCAGCAGCGTGGCGTACAGGATGGTGGGCACCGCGGTGGAAAACGTGGACAGGTAGGCGCCCAGGTTGGCGTCGGTGTGCACGCGCATGGCGAGAAACTTGCCGTCCTTGTCCATGGCCATTTCGGCGTGGCTCACGTGGTCGCGACCGTGGGCGTCGGTCAGGAAGGATTCGCTGCGCTCGCAGGTCCACTTGATGCTGCGGTTGACCTGCTTGGCGGCCCAGGTCAGGGCCACGTCTTCGGCGTAGAGAAAGATCTTGGAGCCGAAGCCACCGCCCACGTCGGGCGCGATCACGCGCACCTTGTGCTCGGGCAAGCCCAGCACGAAGGCGGTCATGAGCAGGCGCTCGACGTGCGGGTTCTGGTTGGCCACGTAGAGCGTGTATTCCTCGGTGGCGCGGTTGTACATGCCGATGGCCGCGCGCGGCTCCAGGGCGTTGGGGATCAGGCGGTTGTTGGTGAGGTCGAGCTTTGTGACGTGCGCGGCCTTGGCGAACACCGCGTCCACCTGGCCCTTGTCGCCAATGGCCCATTTGTAGCAGTGGTTGTCGGGGGCGGCTTCGTGCAGGGCGGTGCCCCTGGCGGCGTCGGACACCGACACCACGGCGGGGAGCACGTCGTAATCGACCTCAACCGCCTCGGCGGCGTTCTTGGCCTGCTCCAGCGTCTCGGCAATCACCATGGCCACCGCGTCGCCCACGTAGCGGGCCTTGCCGATGGCGAGGATCGGGTGCGGCGGCTCTTTCATGGGTGTGCCATCGGTGCTGGTGATGAGCCAGCCGCAGGGCAGGCCGCCCATCTTGCCGTCGATGTCCTGGCCGGTGAAGATTTCGACCACGCCGGGCATGGCCTTGGCCTTGGTGAGGTCGATGCCCTTGATGTTGGCGTGCGCGTGGGGGCTGCGCACGAACACGGCGAAGGTCTGGTCGGCCTGGCGGATGTCGTCGGTGTAGTTGCCGGCGCCGGTGAGGAAGCGGTAGTCTTCCTTGCGGCGGATGCCCTCGCCGATGTGGGGGAGCTTGGCAAAGTCGGGTGCGCCCATGGTGTGGCTCCTTCAGGCGTTTTGCATGGCGGCAGCACCGTGCTGCACCGCCTTGACGATGTTCTGGTAACCCGTGCAGCGGCACAGGTTGCCTTCGAGCAGCTCGCGAATCTCGCCTTCGCTGGCCTTGGGGTGGTTCTGGCACAGGTCCACGGCGCTCATCACCATGCCGGTGGTGCAAAACCCGCACTGCAGGCCGTGGCATTCCTTGAACGCGGCCTGCATCGGGTGCAGGGTGCCGTCGGCGGCGGCCAGGCCTTCGATGGTGGTCACCTCAGCGCCCTGGTGCTGCACGGCCAGCGTGTTGCACGACTTGACGGCCCGGCCGTTGACCAGCACCGTGCAGGCGCCACATTGCGCGGTGTCGCAGCCCACGTGGGTGCCAGTGAGTTTGAGATGCTCGCGGATGGCCTGCACCAGCAGGGTGTTGGGGGCGACGTCGATGGTCCGCGCCTTGCCATTGACCTTGAGTTGAACTTGCATGGGGCGTGTCTCCTGTGGATCGGGAAATCAAATACCGTCGGCCGACGGGTTGACCGGGAAATTGTTGAACCGGCGCGCGCCGTCCCGACTAGGCTAAACCCTAGATTGGTGGTGTACAAGACATGAAATTCTCAAAATGAAACAATGGCACCCGCACAGGCTTTTCACCGGCCCGACAATTCGGGCCATTCGCGAACCGGAGTCCCCATGAACCTCGCGCAGCTTCCCCCGGCCGACCAGCGGCTGCAGCACATCGCGCTGGCACGGCGCGCGGTGCTGTACGGCGGTGAAGGCCGCCGCGACCCGGTGGTGCAGCCCGATGGCACCGAAGGC
>JBGSNW010000315.1:0-1708 GCA_041739435.1 Burkholderiaceae bacterium | reverse complement strand
GCCGGCTGATCCTGCCCCCGCCGTCGGGGGCGTGGCTCAGCCTGCGTGGCTCAGCAGGCGGCGCAGGGCGCGGTCTTCGATGCCATGGCGGCGCAGCGCGTCCAGGGTCTGCCGCGCGTAGTCCAGCGTGGTGCCGTAGCGGCCGCTGGAGCGCTGGAAGATCTCCCGGTAGTGACGGGCGTCGAGTTCACCGGTGTAACTGGGGCTGCGGCGCGACAGCGTGAACGCCAGCGCCTTGACCGGCCCCGTGGGCGTGGCGCAATCGAGCCAGCGCGGGTCGTACACCCCTGTGACCATCTCGCGGGCCCACAACCGCTCCAGCATGTCGTGGCCCAGTGCCTGCGGAATGCGATAGACCACACCGTGGCAACTGCCGCCCGACAGCAACGCAAACACCAGACCCGGGGTTTGCGGCGTGCCGCGGTTGATGCGGCTCCACATCTTCAGGGCGCGGTGCCAGCCGTGCACCCGGGCAACCCGCTGCTCGGCAAAATCAAAATCGGGGCGCCAGATCAGGGAGGCGTAACCGAAGATCCACAGGTCGTTGCGCCCACCCCAGGTGCGACGTGCGTGCGCCAGCATGGGTGCGGGGTCTCGAAGGACCGGGGGAAGGGGGCTCATGGCCGTGACTTTACAATCCTTCCCATCTTTTCAAGGGAGTGACAAACATGTTTTCGCAAGATGATGACAGCCAGGGCATTGCACTGGGCGTGGTGTTTGGGGTGATCGCGCTGGTGATCGGCCTGGTGATCGGGGTGTCGGTCTACCAGACCGGTCGGGTCAATGCCGCCACGGCCGTGGCGCCCGCTGCCACACCCGCCGCTTTGGTGGCCATTCCGGACGGCGCCAGCGTCGCGGTGGTCAACGGCGTGGTCAAGTTTTACTTTGCCACCGGCAAGGCCGATCTGGCCCTGGGCGCCAACGAGGCACTGGCTGAGGTGGTCAAGGCCGTGGCGGCCGGGAAAAAGGCCGTGATCAGCGGCTTTCATGACGCCACCGGCAGTGCAGCCCAAAACGCGGAGCTGGCCAAACAGCGCGCGCTGGCGGTGCGTGGGGCGCTTCAGGCCCTGGGTGTGGCGCAGAGCAGTGTGGAGCTGCGCAAGCCTGAGGAACTGCAAGGCACAGGCAGCAATGCCGAGGCCCGCCGGGTGGAGGTGGTGGTGCAATAGACGCTGCCGCAGGTTCGGCGACCATATTGGCCTGCGCCGAGTTCCCCCAGATAAAAGCCCGGTTCGCCGGGCTTTTTTGCGTTTGCACAGGGTGCATGCACCGTTATTATGCATGGTGTCGCCAAGCAGGCCGGATGCAATTGCCAGAGCTTCACCGGGCTTGCGGGACGGCGACACCACAACAACACGAAAGACTGTATGAACACCATCAGCATCCGGATTCGACTCATCACGCTGACCTGCCTGGGTGGCCTGCTTTGTGGCCTCGTCGGGCTGGCGGGCTACATCGGCCTGAGCGATGCCCGCAGCAACAGCAATTTGCTGGAAGACAGCGCCGCAGCCGTGCGCGCCAGCATGAACGCCGACATGAAACACGACAGCATGCGCGACGAAATCATGCGTGCCGCCCTGGCCGCCAACACCAACGACACGGCACAAATTGCCGAGGCCCAGAAATCGGTGGCCGAGGATGTCAAGGCGCTGGTGGACAGCGCGGAAGCCGCGGCGGCCAAGGCCCCCACGCCGACCTCTCGCGCCGC
>JBGSNW010000308.1:0-1805 GCA_041739435.1 Burkholderiaceae bacterium | reverse complement strand
CGCGGCGGTGGCCTCGTCGGCCAGCAGCAGCGCGCAGGCCCCGTCATTGACGCCGCTGGCGTTGCCGGCGGTGACGGTGCCGTCGGGGCGCACCACGCCCTTGAGTTTGGCCAGCGCTTCAAGGCTGGTTTCGCGCGGATGTTCGTCGGTGTCCACCGCGATGGCGTCGCCCTTCTTCTGCGGGATGCTCACGGGGCAGATCTCGCGCGCCAGGTGACCGGCTTTGATCGCGGCCACGGCTTTCATCTGGCTGGCCAGGGCCATGCGGTCCTGGGCCTCGCGTTCGATCTTGTAGTCGGTGGCCACGTTTTCGGCGGTTTCGGGCATGGAGTCGACGCCGTACTTCTCTTTCATGCGCTTGTTGACGAAGCGCCAGCCGATGGTGGTGTCGTACACGGCGTTGGCGCGGCCGAAGGCGCTTTCGGCCTTGGGCATGACAAAGGGCGCGCGGCTCATGCTCTCGACACCGCCCGCGATCATGAGCGTGGCTTCACCGGCCTTGATGGCGCGCGCGGCCGTGCCGATGGCGTCCAGCCCCGAGCCACACAGGCGGTTGACGGTGGCACCCGGCACTTCCAGCGGCAGTCCGGCCAGCAGGCTGCTCATGTGGGCCACGTTGCGGTTGTCTTCGCCGGCCTGGTTGGCGCAGCCGAAGATCACGTCGGTGACGGCCTGCCAGTCCACCGCGGGGTTGCGCGCCATCAGCGCACGCAGGGGAATGGCGCCGAGGTCGTCGGTGCGCACACTGCTCAGCGCCCCGCCGTAGCGGCCGAAGGGGGTGCGGATGGCGTCACAGATGAAGGCTTGGGGCATGGTGGGGTCTCCAGAAATGGCAGGGGCGCGGATGGGCGCGACACACTGGATTTTGCTTCAGGTTGGGCAAGCCCCCGGGCACGATCCCTTGCCGGGTGCGCCCGTGACGGCCGTGATAACCTGCCGCGATGTTCAATCCGAGCCAAGCCGACGTTCGGCGCTTTTTCTGTTCCGTGCAGGCCAAATCGCAAACGAGGCAACCCCTGGAAGCCCTGGAAACCCTGGCCAGCCTGTGGATTGCCGAGCACCCCGAATACCACGACGACCTGACCGATGCCGAGCGGGCGGTCCGCCGCATTGCCGACGGCGACGGCGGCGAGACCAATCCGTTCCTGCACCTGTCCATGCACCTGTCGATCAGCGAGCAATGCTCGATCGATCAGCCCCGCGGCATCCGCCAGGCGGTGGAGTTGCTGGCGTCACGCAGCGGCTCGCTGCACGACGCGCACCACGCCGCCATGGAATGCCTGGGCCGCATGCTGTGGGAAAGCCAGCGCGCCGGGCGTCCGCCCGACGGCGACGCCTACATCGACTGCGTGCAGCGGCACGCCACACGCGACTGATCCGGCATGATTCGGCGCATTGATTGCTAATTTAAATATAGCAAACTATCGCCATCTGACGGGGGCTGAAGGCAAAAAAGCCGCTCAAAGAGCGGCTTTTTCATGGCGGGGCGAAAGGCCGGCCCGGCGGCTTATTTGAAGCGGCTTTGGGGCACGGTTTTCAGGTCGCCGTCGAGCGACGCCACATAACCGGCCAGGGCCTTGAGTTCGGCGTTGGAAAACTGCCGGGCCACGCCGGCCATGACCCCGTTGTTGCGGCCCACTTGCGGGTTGTTGTCGGCCTTGTAGGCCTTGAGGGCCACAAACAGGTAGTCGGCATGCTGACCGGCGATCTTGGGGTAGGTCGGGTCGATGGGTTTGGCAAAGTTGGCGCCGTGGCACGATGCGCAGGCGCCCTTGGCCAGCAGCGCGGCCACGGGCGCGGCGGCT
>JBGSNW010000272.1:0-1764 GCA_041739435.1 Burkholderiaceae bacterium | reverse complement strand
ATGAGCCAAAGATGGGGGAAAAGCCCCCGATAGGCTCGAAAACACCTGCAAGAGCCGATGGAAAATTCATTCGATTCGCAATTTCAACAAGATCACGGTCATGGGTCGCTTTGGCGGCTACTTGATCAGTGATTCCCTAATGGAACGGCTTCGCCGCGCAGGATAATCCCCCCATGTCGGCCGTTTTTGACAAACCCTCCCTGCTGCAACGCGCACTGCCGCTGTTCCGCGGTTTCGACGGCCTGCTGGCGCTGGCCGTGATCCTGCTGGCGGGCGCGGGGCTGGTCACCATGTATTCGTCGGGGTTTGACCACGGCACGCGCTTTGCCGACCATGGCCGCAACATGCTGATCGCGGCGGCCCTCATGTTCGTGGTGGCCCAGGTGCCGCCGCAGCGCCTGATGGCGGCGGCCGTGCCGCTCTACACGGTGGGCGTGGCGCTGCTGGTGGCGGTGGTGTTGTTCGGCATCACGCGCAAGGGCGCCACGCGCTGGCTCAACATCGGTGTGACGGTGATCCAGCCCAGCGAAATCCTCAAGATCGCCATGCCGCTCATGCTGGCCTGGTGGTTCCAGAAGCGTGAAGGACAGTTGCGCCCGCTCGACTTTCTGGCCGCGGGCCTGTTGCTGGCCGTGCCCGTGGGGCTGATCATGAAGCAGCCCGACCTGGGCACCTCGCTGCTGGTGCTGGCGACCGGGCTGGCGGTGATTTTTTTTGCCGGCCTGAGCTGGAAGCTGATCCTGCCGCCGGTGCTGCTGGGGCTGACGGGTGTCTTTTTACTGGTGTGGTTCGAGCCGCAGCTGTGTGCCGACGGCGCGCGCTGGCCGGTGCTGCACGATTACCAGCAGCAGCGCATCTGCACGCTGCTGGACCCTAGCAAGGACCCGCTGGGTAAGGGCTTTCACATCATCCAGGGCATGATCGCCATCGGCTCGGGCGGGGTGTTTGGCAAGGGCTTCATGCAAGGCACGCAGACACATCTGGAGTTCATCCCCGAGCGCACCACCGACTTCATCTTCGCGGCCTATTCCGAGGAGTTCGGCCTGCTGGGCAACCTGCTGCTGATCGGCGGCTTCATCTTCCTGATCCTGCGTGGCCTGGGCATCGCGCTGGAAGCGCCCACCCTGTTTGCGCGCCTGCTGGCGGGCAGCGTGACGATGATCTTTTTTGTCTACGCGTTCGTGAACATGGGCATGGTCAGCGGCATCCTGCCCGTGGTGGGCGTGCCGCTGCCCTTCATCAGCTACGGCGGCACCGCCATGGTGACCCTCGGCATGGCCGTCGGCATCCTGATGTCCATCGCCAAATCCAAGAGGTTGATGCAGTCATGAGCGACCTGGCGAGGGGCCGCCCCAAGCAAGCGAGCGCCCCCTCCGGGGGCAGCGCAGCACACGAAGTGGCAAGCGTGGGGGCCCTGTCATGAGCGACCTGGCGAGGGGTGAAAAATTTCCGGTGGGCATCGTGGGCACCGGCAACATGGGCGGCGGCATGGCGCGCAACCTGCGGGCCCGGGGCTGGCCCGTTCACGTGCACGACGTCGATGCCGCGAAAACTGAAAATTTGAAGGTTTTTGGGGCACATCCCCTCGCCAATGCTGAAGAAGTTGCTATTCATTCTGAAGTATTGATCGTTTGTGTCGTGGACGCCGCACAAACCCGCGACGTGCTGTTCGGCGTGGGTGGGGCGGCCGCTGCGCTGGCACCGGGGCGCGCCGTGATGTTGTGCCCGACCATTTCGCCCACCGACGTCGAATCCATCGCGCAG
>JBGSNW010000271.1:0-4063 GCA_041739435.1 Burkholderiaceae bacterium | reverse complement strand
GGCGAACCGGTACCTCTCGGCGCCCGCACGGGTCGCAGAGCAGACCCGGGTGCTGTTGACCACCGAAAACGCCCAACCCATCCCGTTGGTCGGGCCGCGCGAGCTGCAGGTGCTGGCGCAAACCATCAACGCGCTGGCGGGCCAGCGTGACGACCTGCGGCGCGACATCGCCCTGCGTGTGGAAGAAGCGGGCCGCAGTCTGCAGCAGGAGCGCAACCGCCTGGCCGCGCTGATGGCCGAACTCACGCAGAGCGTGGTGGTGTGCAATCTGGACGGGCGCATCCTGCTCTACAACAGCCGTGCCCGGCTGCAGTTTCGCGCGCTGTCCCAGGCGCCGACGCTGGCCGACGGGGCCGAGATGATCGGCATCGGGCGGTCCATTTACGCAGTGTTCGACCGGCAACTGGTGGCCCATGCCCTGGAGAACATCCATCAACGCATGGCGCGGGGCGCGGGCAGCCCGTCGGCACAGTTTGTCACCACCACGCCGTCCGGGCAATTGCTGCGCGTGCAGATGGCGCCGGTGCGGGCAGATGAATCCGCGCCGTCTGCGGGCAAGGAGGGCATCCTCAGTGGTTTTGTGCTGATGCTGGACAACGTCACGCGCAGTTTCCAGGAAGAGTCCCAGCGCGACCATTGGCTGCACACGCTCACCGAAGGCAGCCGGTCCTCGCTGGCCAACATGCAGGCGGCGCTCGACATGCTGGGTTTTGACGACATCGAGCCCGCTATGCGCGAGCGCTTTCTCGGGGTGGTGCGTGACGAGGTCACCTCGATGAGCCAGCGCATCACCGGCCTGGTGCAGCAATCGACCCAGGGGCTCAAGACCCGCTGGCCGCTGGAGGAAATGCTGGGCGCCGATCTGGTCATGGCCGCGCAACGTCGCATCGAGGCCGAATCGCGACGACCGGTCACGGTGGACAGTGTGGACGCCACGCTGTGGCTCAAGGTGGACAGCTTCACGCTGATCCAGGCGTTGACCAGCCTGTCGTGCCGCCTGGTCGATGAGTTCGACGTCAGGTTCGTGCAACTTCGCCTGCAGGCGGCGGGGCCACGGGCGCAACTGGACCTGGTCTGGTCCGGGCAGGCGATGAGCACCGAAACCGTCATGAGCTGGGAGATGGACCCCATGCGCATCGGCGACGAGGTCACCCCCTTGACGGTGCGCGACGTGGTCGAACGCCATGGCGGCGAAATGTGGTTTGAGCGCGAGCGCGTGCGCCACCAGGCGTTCTTCCGGTTCCTGCTGCCGCTGGCCAGCGAACAGGAGCAGCTGGAGGCCACGCAGATCATGCAGAACGACAGCCGGCCCGAGTACTTTGATTTCGACCTGTTCCAGGTCACGGAGCAAGCCACCGCGCTCGACGACCAGCCGTTGTCGTCGCTCTCATTCACGGTGTTCGACACCGAGACCACCGGGCTCAACCCCTCGCAGGGCGACGAAATCATCCAGATCGGCGCCGCGCGCATCGTCAACGGCAAGCTGCTGCGACAGGAATGTTTCGAGCAGCTGGTGGACCCGGGGCGCGTCATTCCTGCGGCGTCGATCCCCATTCATGGCATCACGCAGGACATGGTCACAGGCAAGCCCCGGATCGGCCAGGTACTGCCCGCCTTTCATGTGTTTGCGCAAGACACCGTGCTGGTGGCGCACAACGCGGCGTTCGACATGAAGTTCCTGCAACTCCAGGAGGCCGCCACCGGGCTGGTGTTCCGTCAGCCGGTGCTGGACACGCTGCTGCTGTCCGCGGTGGTCCACCCCAACCAGGAGTCGCACCGGCTGGAGGCCATTGCCGAGCGCTTCAACATCACGGTGCTGGGCCGCCATACGGCGCTGGGCGACGCCATCGTCACCGCCGAGGTGATGCTGCGCCTGTTGCCGCTGCTGCACGACATGGGCATTCGCACCTTGCGGCAGGCCCGAGAGGCGTCGCAAAAAACCTATTACGCGCGCCTCAAGTACTGACCGGCAGGCTCAGCCGAGCCGACCGCCCCCGTAGCGTTGCGCCAGCACGTTCTGCAGCCCCTGCACCACGGCAAACGCGCTCTTGAGGTGGCTGCGTTCCAGGTTGGACAATTCTTCCAGCGCCAGGAAGTTGTCGGGCGCCTGCCCCCTGGCGATCTGGCGTGCCTGGTGGGCGATCCGCAGTTTGCCCAGAAACTCCTGGGCGTCGCGCAGATCCCGTGCGCCCTGGTCGCTGACCTCGCCGCTGTGCCCGGCCTGCTCCAGACGGTCATGCGTGTTGACGGCCGCCACGGCACCGGCCAGGGCGTACACCCGGGCCAGATCGACAATGGGCACGATGCCGCTGTGTTTGAGGTCGATGGTGCGCGCGTTCTCGCCGCTGCGGATCACGGTGATGTTGCCAAACAGGCCCAGCGGCGGGCGGTGCTTGAGGGCGTTGCCCACCATGTGCGCCAGAAACAGGCTGTTGCCGCGGGTGCGCTGCAGCACGTCGTGGCGCAGTGTGTCCAGCAGTTCGCTCTTGCCGTGGATGGCCCGCAAATCGAAGAAGACGCAGGTCAGCATCAGGGCCATGGGTTCCGGCGTGTTGACCCATTGGTCGAAATACCGCACCCAGCGTTGCCGCGGCTGGCGCCACTTGTCGGTCATGGCCATCATTTCGCCAGGGCAGTGGATGTAGCCACAGGCGGCCAGGCCGTCACAGACAAAGCGCGAAAACGCGCGGAAATAATCGCCGTGCCGTGATTCGTCGTAAGCGTCGTCCAGGATCAGGCAGTTGTCCTGGTCAGACTTGGCCGTTTGCTCGCTGCGGGCCTGCGAGCCTGCCGCAACCCAGACGTAGTCAATGGGGGCCGGCCCCAATGTCGCCTCGGCCAAGTGGATCAGGCGGGTGGTCAGTGCATCGGTGATGGCGGTGATGATGTGGCCCGTGCTGTAGGCGCTGGCGTCTGCCGCGGCCAGGCTTCGTTGCAGGTGCTTGACCCGGCCGCTGATGCGCGCCAGCCCGTCAACTGTGGTCTGCTTGTAGATGTCGCCCGCCAGATATACCGCCGAGGTGCTGTGCTGCTCGGTCAGGTCGGTGGCGGTGATCATGCCGGCAATGCGGTGCCCCTCCATCACCGGCATGTGATGGATGTTGTGGCGGGCCATCAGCAGCAGGGCCTCAAAGGCCGGGCTGTTGGCGTTTACCGTCATGGGCGCCAGGGTGGCGATGTCGGCGACGGGGCGGTCGATGTCCAGCCCCTGCGCGACCACGCGGTTGCGCAGGTCGCGGTCGGTGACCAGCCCGAACAGGTGGCCCTGCTCGACCAGCAACACCGACGAAACGCGCCGTTCGCACATCAGGGTGGCGGCGGCCCGGATGGAGGTCGATGGCGAGACTGTGATGGGTTCGCGCTTGATCAAGGTGCGGATGGAAGTGCCGAGCAGGCCGACGGTGTCGCTTTGTTCCCCCGCGGTGAGGCCGTCGGTCGGTACGTCCGAACCCGTGACCGGCAGTGACGGGAAGAAAACCGCCAGCTCGGGATGGGCCTCGCAGAGCCCCACCAGGACGCCCGCCGGTACAAAGATGATACGGGCTGGCGTGGCGGCCATGGCTTGCCAGTCGTCCAGCAGGTGCGCGGGCGAGAGGCCCGCGCCGCACCATTCGCCCGCCTGCAGCCGGGTGCGCCAGTTGAGATCGGGGTCCCCCAGGTCCAGGCTGCCGTGGACAATCAGGACCAGACGCTGGTTCCATTGCCCCGGCGCCACCGCCACGGCGCCGGCCTCCAGGGGAGTGGCGGTGCATTGGGATGCCAGCGTGGCGCGTTCTGCGGCCGTCAACAGGCCAAACACCCGGTGTTGCGCGAAAAACGGGTCCACAGCAGATGGGGCGGGAGCGGTAGAGGACATGGTCTTCGGAGATGAGGAAAAAACAGGGGCTTGGGACATTGTTGCAGACGCGGGACGCCGCCAATGCCTAGGGAATCACTGATCAAGTAGCCGCCAAAGCGACCCATGACCGTGATCTTGTTGAAATTGCGAATCGAATGAATTTTCCATCGGCTCTTGCAGGTGTTTTCGAGCCTATCGGGGGCTTTTCCCCCATCTTTGGCTCAT
>JBGSNW010000270.1:0-3083 GCA_041739435.1 Burkholderiaceae bacterium | reverse complement strand
GTGGCGTGAAGCCGTGCGTCTTGCCGGCCTGTTCGCTGCCGATCAACACCGCCGCCGCGCCATCGACGATGCCCGACGAGTTGCCCGCGTGGTGCACGTGATGGATGCGCTCGACCTGCGGGTAGCGCGACAGCGCCACCTGATCGAAGCCCATGGCGCCGAGTTGCTCGAACGCGGGCTTGAGCGCGGCCAGGCCCTGCAGGGTGGTGTGCGGCTTGATGAACTCGTCGAAGTCGAGGATGGTCTGGTCGAGAAAATCCTTGACCGGCACCACCGAGCCGGCAAAGAAGCCGCCTTCACGCGCCCGGGCTGCGCGTTTCTGGCTTTCCAGCGCAAAGGCGTCCACGTCGTCACGTGTGAAGCCTGCCAGCGTGGCAATCAGGTCGGCGCCAATGCCCTGCGGCACGAAGGCGGTGGCCGAGTTGGTTTCGGGGTCTTGTGCCCAGGCGCCGCCGTCCGAGCCGATGGGCACGCGGCTCATGCTCTCCACGCCACCCGCCACCACCAGGTCTTCCCAGCCGCTGCGCACCTTCTGCGCGGCCATGTTCACGGCCTCCAGGCCCGAGGCGCAAAAGCGGTTGAGCTGCACACCCGCGCAGCGGAAATCCCAGCCGGCCTTGAGCGCGGCCACCTTGGCGATGACCGAGCCCTGCTCGCCCACGGGCGACACCACGCCCATGACCACGTCGTCCACCTGCCCGGTGTCGAAGTCGTTGCGGCGCTGCAGCTCGGTCAGCACGCCGGCCAGCAGGTTGACGGGCTTGACTTCGTACAGGCTGCCGTCCTTCTTGCCCTTGCCGCGCGGCGTGCGGATGGCGTCGAACACATAGGCTTCGGTCATGAGGGGTCTCCTGAAAACGACTGCACGGGCGCAGCGGGGCATGGCGATTCCGCAGTATATTCATTTCACCAAGCAAACGCTCTGTAAAAATGGAGACGCCCGATGATCGAACGCACCCTGTTCAGCCCCGACCACGAAGCCTTTCGTGACAGCTTTCGCCGCTTCATGGACAAGGAGATCGCGCCCTTTCACGCCGACTGGGAAGACCAGGGCCATGTGGACCGAGAGGTCTGGCGCAAGGCGGGGGCCAACGGCTTTTTGTGCATGAGCATGCCCGACATTTACGGTGGCGCGGGCGCCGACAAGCTTTACAGCGTGGTGCAGATGGAAGAACTGGGCCGCGCCGGTTTCAGCGGCATCGGCTACGGGCTGCACAGCGAGATCGTGGCGCCGTACATCCTGCATTACGGCACCGAAGAGCAGAAGAAGAAATACCTGCCGCTATTGGCCAGCGGCGAGATGGTGGGCGCCATTGCCATGAGCGAACCCGCGGCCGGCAGCGATTTGCAGGGCATCAAGACCACGGCGCTGGCGCAGCCCGACGGCAGTTATCTGCTCAACGGCAGCAAGACCTTCATCACCAACGGCTGGCACGCCGACCTGGTGATCGTGGTGGCCAAGACCGACCCCGCTGCTGGCGCCAAGGGCACCAGCCTTTTGCTCGTGGAGCGCGGCATGCCGGGGTTCGAGAAAGGCAAGCGGCTCAAAAAACTCGGACTGAAGGCGCAGGACACCTCCGAATTGTTCTTTGACAACGTGCGCGTGCCCGCCGACCACCTGCTGGGGGGCGCGGCGCAACTCAACCGCGGCTTCATCGGCCTGATGGAACAACTGCCGTGGGAGCGGCTGCAGATCGCCATCACCGCCGTGGCCGCCGCGCAGGCCGCCATCGACTGGACGGTGGCTTACGTGAAGGAGCGCAAGGTGTTTGGCCAGCCCGTGGCGGCCTACCAGAACACGCGCTACACCCTGGCCGAATTGCAGACCGAGGTGCAGGTGGCGCGGGTGTTCGTGGACAAATGCACCGAGCTGCTGGTGCAGGACAAGCTCGACACCGCCACGGCCAGCATGGCCAAGTACTGGTGTTCCGATCTGCAGTGCAAGGTCATGGACGAGTGCGTGCAGCTGTTCGGCGGCTACGGCTACATGTGGGAATACCCCATCACCCGCGCCTACGCCGACGCCCGGGTGCAGCGCATTTACGGCGGCACCAACGAGATCATGAAAGAGGTCATCACCCGGGCCATGGGCCTGGGCGGCGGGCTCAACCGTTGACCGCGCGCAGCATGCCGCTGGTCTGGCGGGTCACGGGGTCGATCTGGGCCGTCGGCAACTGGTAGACGCGGTCGTCGAACAGGTCGATGCCGCAGGCCAGGGTGTCGACCCAGTCCAGGAAGTCCCGGATCGCCGCGGCGCCGCTGATGGGGGCGCCGTGTTGCGGAACCAGCATGGCGATGTCGAGCTGGCGCGCCATGCGCACCCACAGGCGCAGGATCTTGTTCGACACCATGTAGCGGCGGTGAAAGCCTTCCATGCGGGGGATGTGGCTTTTCAGATCGGTCACGGGCCGGGCGGCCTCGGCGCCCGTCATCATCGACACGCCCAGGTCGCCGGTGAACAGGATGCGGCTGATGGGGTCGTAAAAATGGAAGTTGCCCTCGGAATGCAGGAAATGCGCCGGCAGCAGCCAGAGTTCGCTTTGCCCCAGCGGGAGTTTGCCCCCCGCGTCGGGCACGCCAATGACACGGCCATCGGTCTTGCCCACCTTGGTGAAGTGCGGCGCGAAGCGTTCCCACACGCGCGAAATCACCAGCTGCGCCTGGGTGGAGGTTAGCCAGCGGTCCAGGGCCGCGATGATGTCCGGGTCGGCGTGCGAGGCGATGATGTATTCGAGGTTTTGTGGCGTGAAATACCGCGAGGTCGCCAGAAACAGCTCGTTGAAGGCGAGGTTGCCGCCCGGGTCGATGATGGCGCCACACCCGTGGTCCACCACCAGGAACTGGTTGGCCTGGACGGCCTCGCCGTGTTCCTCGATGAGGTCGGTGAACATCAGGCAGGCGTGGTTTTTGTTGCGGAACAGTTCGATGGACATGGGGTTTTCCCTAGGGAATCACTGATCAAGTAGCCGCCAAAGCGACCCATGACCGTGATCTTGTTGAAATTGCGAATCGAATGAATTTTCCATCGGCTCTTGCAGGTGTTTTCGAGCCTATCGGGGGCTTTTCCCCCATCTTTGGCTCAT
>JBGSNW010000204.1:0-1807 GCA_041739435.1 Burkholderiaceae bacterium | reverse complement strand
CTGGCCCAGCCGTTTGACGGCGGCACCGTGGTGGTCACGCACTTTGCCCCCAGCCTGCAAAGCGCCGACCCGCGCTACGGGCTCACGCCCGGCACCGCCGGTTTTTGCAATGCACTGGACGACCTGCTGCCCCACGCCACGCTGTGGCTGCACGGGCACCTGCACGCCCCCAGCGACTATTGCGTGCGCGGCGAGCGCGACGGCGCCGCCTGGCAGTGCCGCGTGGTGGCCAACCCGCTGGGTTACGCCCGCAAGAACGAACAGGCGGCGTTTCGCGATGGCTGGTGCATCACGGTGTGAGTGTCGCGTGGTTTGACACACATCAAGCTGCGCCCCGCGCCCTGCGGTAGAGTGGTGTTCTGTTTCAGGAGACCTTGATGAAAATTCTTCTCGCCGTGGACGGCAGCGCCTTCACCAAAAAAATGCTGGCCTACGTGACCACGCATGACGAACTTTTCAGCGCCGCCAACGATTACGCGGTGCTGAGCGTGCAGCCCGGCATTCCGCCGCGCGCGCGCGCCGCGCTGGGCAAGGAGGTGGTGGACAAATACCACGCCGAGGAGGCCGAGAAAGTGCTGGCGCCCGTTGTCAAGTTCCTCAAGCGGCATGGCCTGCCGGTCAGCAGCAGCTACAAGGTCGGCCATGCGGGCGAGACCATCGCCAAAACCGCCGAATCCGGCAAGTTCGACCTGGTGGTCATGGGCTCACACGGCCACGGCACGCTGGGCAACCTGGTGATGGGCTCGGTGGCCACCAAGGTGGTGGCGCAGTGCGGCGTGCCCGTGCTGCTGGTGCGCTGAGGCTTCCGACGGTTTTGCATTCCAGCGTGGAACAAGGCGAACCCACGCCGTTATACGTTGGAAGGCAAAACCGGATCAGGCGCGGGCGTTCAGCCCGTCAAAACAGGTGCTGAGCACCAGCTCGGTAATCTGCGCGTCAGTGTGCTGGCCACCGGCCTTGATGAAACCCAGCACCGGATCGCAGGCCCGCGCAAACAGCGTGTAGAGCACGGCGATGGGAGGCAATTGGGGGTTGAGCGTGCCGTCTTTCTGGGCCGCCTCGATCCAGCCCCCCAGGCGGTCGCTCACATCCATCAGCCCGTCCATGTAGTCGCGGTTGGCCATCAGCGTGGCCCGCAGCGTGGAGTTCTGGCTGGGCAGTGAGGGCATTTCACCGGCCAGCTGCACCTCGATGGTCCAGCGCGCCACGGTCTTGAGCTTGTCCAGCGGTGTGGCGTCGGGTGACACGGCGCTCAAAAAATCCTGCGCCCGGCGCATCACGCGCACCATGGCCGCGGCGGCCAGGTCTTCCTTGCTGGGGAAATGTTTGTAAAGACTTGCTTTTGCAATACCCACGTCGGCCGCGACTTCATCGACCGTCATGGCCTCAAAACCCTTTTCGGCAAGCAGCCGGTTCACCGTGCGCACGATGGCGTCTTCGCGGGCCTGGAGCATCTGCTCCTTGAAAGAAACCTTGACGACATTATTTCGGTTCATGGTGCGATTTTACTCTTGCGTCATAAAAAGCACCCGACGGATGTTTCGCGACTTTTACGTTGAAATATTACTACACAGTATTTTCATGCGGCAGACGCACGGATCTTGCATGCTGTCGGTCAGCGCACATCCCGCACCGCGCGCCAAGGAGGTTCCCGATGAAACCCGGCTGGATCGACACGCTGACATGGGCGGGGGCGGCCACGGTCGCCCTGATGTTGGCCCTGGTTTTCCCGTCCGACACCACGGTCATGGGCCGCTTGCCCGAATTCGCCACCAAGCGGCTGGACCAGCGGCCGCTGCAGCTGCCG
>JBGSNW010000199.1:0-9342 GCA_041739435.1 Burkholderiaceae bacterium | reverse complement strand
ATGAGCCAAAGATGGGGGAAAAGCCCCCGATAGGCTCGAAAACACCTGCAAGAGCCGATGGAAAATTCATTCGATTCGCAATTTCAACAAGATCACGGTCATGGGTCGCTTTGGCGGCTACTTGATCAGTGATTCCCTAAGCATCCGCGCCATCCTCCAGCACCCGAGTTCCACGCGGGCACTGGACGACGTGCAGCACAGCACACTGCGTTTGCTGGTGCAGCAGCTCATCAAGGAAGCCCAGGTGGTGCAGGGCGTGCGGGCGCGCAGCGAGCGCGAAGTCAGCCAGTTCATGAAAACCGGCCAGGCCGCCGAGAACCAGCGCGTGGGTCAGTTGCTCAACGACATCCTGCAGCAGGCCCTGCAGGTGGACTGGCAACGCCAGGCCGTGCGCCGACAGGACGCACCGCTGCCGCCGCTGGGCGTGGCGCTGGCAGGCCTGCCGCTGATTGAGCGGCTGCGCGTCAAATCACTGGACGGTGGCGGGGATGCCGAACTGCTGCTGACCACACAATACGCCGACCTTGATCAGGTGGAGGACGAGTTCTGGCAGGCTTTTGAGGGATTAGACCGCGAGGTCCTGCTGGCCCAGACCCTGCAAACCCTGGAGCACAACGGCCAGCCCATGACCCTGGCCGCATTGGCCCAGGCGCTGCCGCCCGGTGCACACGATCTGGAGACGCTGACCCTGTGGCTGGACTTAGCACGGGAATCGGGGGCCGCATTCGATGCAGGGCAAGAAGAACACATCACCACCCACGACCAGGACAGTACATGGCGTTTCGCCGTGCCGCGCGTGGCATTGGATGCCGGTGCGCTACGGGCGGTTGGCATGGAAGGGTGATGCAAAAATGATAGCTTCTTGCGCATATTTTACGAGGGCTGCAGCCCAAAGACACACAAAAAGTTAAAAAGACGATGCGACCTGACACCCCGGACATCTTTGACCAATGGGCCAGCGCTGTGGTCGATGCGCCCGATGCGGCACAAGCACCGTCCGCGCCTGCACCGGAACTGGCCCCGGCAACCCCGTCCACCCTGCGCCGCGCGGTGCAGGAGCTGCTCAAACACGGCCTGCTGGAGCAATCCGCGAAGCCCCATCTGTTCCGTCAAATCGCCACCGACACGGCGCGCGTGGATGCGCTGCTGGAGCCGCTGGACTTGGCCGTGCGCCTGGACGACCACCGCGGCCTGGCCTTTGTGGCCATCGCCGCCACCTACCAGGCCGACGGCGAAGACGAAGATGAGTGGACGCACCCCCTGGTGCGCCGCCAGCGCCTCACCTTGGAGCAGTCGCTGCTGCTGGCCATTCTGCGGCGCGAGTTTTTGCAGCGCGAGCAGGAAAGCGGCCTGGGCGTGCCGGTACACCTGAGCGTGGACAGCCTGCTGCCCCAGCTGGAAATCTATCTGGGGAGCACCGGCAGCGACATGCAGGAGCGAAAGCGCCTGCTGAACCTGCTGGAAAGCCTGCGCGGCCACGGTGTGGTGTCCGAGGTGGACGCGCAAGAACGCTTCGCCATCCGCCCCACGATCGTGCACATGGCGAATCCCGAAAACCTGCAAGCCCTGCTGCACACGCTGCGCGAAATGGGCTGCACCAATGCGACGGCGCAAGGGGAGGAAGAATGAGCGCCGCGCGGGGCAGTGACCCAGACGCAGTCGTGGAGCGTGGGGGCAATATGCGCTCAGGCTACCGCCTGCAGGAACTGCACCTGTACAACTGGGGTGCCTTCGCGGGCCGCCACCAGGCCTACATCGATGCGGCCAACACCGCCATCATCGGCCCCACGGGCAGCGGCAAGACCACCCTGATCGACGCGCTGATGACCCTGTTGTGCGCCAACCCGCGCTACAACCTGGCCTCCACCGGCGGGCACGAAAGTGACCGTGACCTTGTCTCCTACGTGCGTGGCGCCAGCGGCCCCGGCCAGGGCGCGCTGGACAGCTCCGACAGCAACGGCCACCTGTCTCGCAGTGGTCGTTGCGTCACCGGCATTGCCGCCAAGCTGGTGCGCGACTCAGGTGAACAGGGCATCGCGCAAGACAGCGTGCTGATCGGCGCCATCTTCTGGTTCGACGGCAGCAGCTCCAGCGCCAGCGACCTGAACAAGCGCTGGTGCTTCGCGCAAGGGCCGAGGCACAGCCTGGACCTGTGGCTGGAAGAACACCACAGCGGCGGCGCCCGTGCGCTGGGAAAGCTGGAGAAAGCCACCGAGAGCCTGCGCATCTTCCCCAGCAAGTCCGCCTACCTGGCGCGGCTGCAAAGTTGCTTCGAGGTGGGGCACAACGCCTTCACGCTGCTCAACCGCGCGGCGGGTCTCAAGCAGCTCAACAGCATCGACGACATCTTCCGCGAGCTGGTGCTGGACGACCACAGCGCCTTTGAGCGCGCGCTGGAAGTGGCCAAGGAATTCGACGACCTCGCTACCATCCATGCCGAACTGGAATTGGCCAACCGCCAGTACCTGGCCCTGCTGCCGCTGCGCGAGATGGCGCAGCGTGAGGCGCAGCACAGCGAGCGACTGGAAGAACTGCGCTTGTTGCAGGCCGCATTGCCGCACTGGTTTGCGGCGCAGGGTGTACGGCTGTGGGGCGAGCGCGTGGCGGAGCTGTTCGCCACGCTGGGTGCGCAGCAGCGCCAGATCGAAATGGACAAAGCCGCGCTGGAACAGGCTCGCACCCACGAACACACGCTGCTGGAAACCTACCTGCGCACCGGAGGTGGCGATATCAAGTCGCTGGAACAGCTGATCGAAGCGCAGCAGAAGGCGCTGGACCAAAAACGGAAAAACCTGAAGGATTACCAAGCACTGGTTCGCCTCTTGGCTCTGGAGAGCGCAGCACCGTTCGATGCGCAGATGCTCCGTGCGCATCAGCAACAAGCCACACCCGCACTGCAAGCGCTGCAGGCGCAACAAGCTGCACTGCAAGAGGCCACGGAAGCCGCCGTGACCCGCGAGCGCAATGCGCACGCCGAGCTGCAGCAACGGCAAGACGAGCTGAAAGCCGTGCGTGCACGCCCCGGCTCCAACCTGCCGCCAGCATTCACCCAGTTTCGCGCCGCGCTGGCAGAGCAATTGCAGCTGCCACCCGACGACCTGCCTTTTGTTGCTGAACTGGTCGAGGTGCAGAAAAAGCAGCATGCCTGGCGCGGTGCCATCGAGCGTGCCCTGGGCAGCCACCGCCTGCGCATCCTGGTGCCGCCCGATGCGATGGACGACGCGCTCAACTGGGTCAACCAGCGCCACAACCACCTGCATGTGCGCTTGCTGGAAGTGCGCGAACCCGCCAAGCCCGCGCCGTTTTTGGGTGACGGCTTTGCCGCCAAGCTCAATCTGAAAGACCATGCCTACGCAGGCGCGCTGCGCCAGTTGCTGGCCGAGCTGGACTTGCACTGCGTGGACAGCGCACAAGCCCTGCGCACCACGCCGCACGCCATGACCCAGGAAGGCCTGATGTCCGGCAAGGCGCAGCACTTCGACAAACAAGACCAGAGACGCATCGACCAGGACTGGATGACCGGTTTTGACAACCACGACCGCATCCAGCAACTGGAAACGCAAATTGCTGAGCAGTCCCGGCAATGGGAGTCACTACAGAAAGAGAAGCTGGCTGCGCAGTCTGCACAAGGACAGGCGGCCCAATTGGCTCAGCTATGGCAGCAGTTGCAAGCGCTGCAATGGGACGATCTGGACGCTGACAGCGTGGCGGTGGAACTGCAGCGCCTGCAAGAGCGCTTGGCCGCATTGCTCGACCCGCAATCCGACACCGCCCAGGCCAAGGCACGCTGGGAAACCGCCAAGGGCATCAGCAGCCAAGCCGATGCCGCGCTGCGCAAGCTGGAACAGCAACGCGCTGCCGTGCAGGCCAACCACGATCACGCCCAGAAGCAGCAAGCCAGTTGCGCCGCCCGTTTGGCCGAGCAGCCCACCGACGCGCCCCAGCCGGATGCACACAGCCTCAGCCTGTTGCCCAGCGCCTTGCCCGCGCTGGACTGCGACCAACTCGACACTCAGGAACGCAAGGCACTGACGGACTTGCGCTTGCTCCTCGAAGAACTCACCCGCCAGCTCAACGACCTGCACAGCGACATCATCCGCCAGATGGCCCGCGCACAGAAGGAAGACCGGGGCGCGCTGACCCAAGAACTTCAGGAAGTTGCCGCCCTGAGCGCCTACCTGGAGCGACTGCGTGTGCTGGAGGAAGAAGACCTGCCGGCCAAGCGCACACGCTTTCAGGACTACCTTAACGCAGCGTCCGACCAGGGCGTGAGCACGCTGCTGTCGGGCATCGATGCCCAGGTGGCTGAAATCACCGAACGGCTGGACCGGCTCAACGACACCCTGGCCCGCGTGGATTTTCAGCAGGGGTGCTACCTGCAACTGGACCCCCAAAAAGTCATCCACCCCGTGCTGCAAGACCTGCACAAGACCCTGGCGCAACTGCGCAGCGAACGCCTGCGCGACGACGGTGGGCAGAGCCACTACCGGGCGCTGCAAACCATGGTGGCCTTGCTGCGCGAGCACGCCACCAACCGCCGCACCAAGGCGGCCCAGGCGCTGCTGGATGCGCGCTACCGCCTGCAATTCGCCGTCCATGTGCTGGATCGCACGACAGGCCAGGTGCTGGAGCGGCGCACCGGCTCGCAAGGCGGCAGCGGCGGCGAGAAGGAAATCATCGCCAGCTACGTGCTCACCGCGTCGCTGAGCTACGCGCTGTGCCCGCAGGGGCGCAACCAGCCACTGTTCGCCAGCATCGTGCTCGACGAGGCCTTCTCCAAAAGCTCGCAGGCCGTGGCCGCGCGCATCATCCAGGCGCTGCACGAATTCGGGCTGCACGCCCTCTTTGTCACGCCCAACAAGGAGCTGCGCTTGCTGCGCAACCACACGCGCAGCGCCGTGCTGGTGCACCGGCTGGGTCGCCAGGCCACACTCGCATCCCTGAGCTGGCAGGAACTTGACGCGCGGGCGCAGCAACGCCAGGCCATGCATCAAAATGGTCTCTAGCCCAAGTAAACATTGCGCAATAAGCTGTATTTAACATAGCAAATGAAGTCTCCCAGCCAACTTGCCAACCAGCTGGTTCGCCAATGGCAGCGCGGTGACTGGCGCGAACAGCACCTGCTGCGCAACCTGCAGGCCTGGCCGTTGCGGCTGCCCATCGGCGAGCCCGGCGCGCACAGCTTTCGGGACGACAGCGCTGCCTTGCGCCAGCATTTGCAACAGTGGCGCGCGGTTGCCGTGCACGGCCCTGGCCAGGTGGCGTGGTCGGCACGCCAGTACCGTGGTGGCGCAACACCCATCGACGTGCCCACCCACTGGGTCTTGTTTCCCTCGGACTGCGCTGCGGCCTTTGAGCAGCATGCCGATGGCAGCGGCGGCGCGCAGGCCAGCGCGGACTACCGTGCCTTGACAAGCGTGCTGCCCCAGGTGGACTCGCGTTTCCATGCCTTGCTGCTGCGCAGGCTGGCGCTGTGGCGGCATTTGGAGCTTGCGCCGGTCGTGACCGCCACCCGTGTAGCCCTGCAGCTGGAGCCGGGCTGCGCCCAAGGCCGACCACTGCGCGCGCTGGCGCTGGCGGGCAACGACAGCAAGTTCTTCGAGCATCACGCCGCGCTGCTCACCGCCTTGCTGGATGTCCGTTTTGAGGGGGAGGCCAGTCGCCAAGGTTTGAGCGCCTTCCTGGATGCCAGCCCCGAGGGCGAGCACTGGGTACTGGTGGTGCCGCTGGCCGATGGCCTGCTGCCCTTTCGCCGCCAGCGCATTACCACTGCCGAGCTGCATGCCACCGCCATGCCCGCGCAGCGCATCCTGCTGGTGGAAAACGAGCGCTGCCTGCACCAGTTGCCCATGCCACTGCCCGACACCATCGCCATCCTCGGCAGTGGCCTGGATCTGGCGTGGCTCGGCGCGCGCTGGTTGCAGGAGCGCAGCGTTGCCTATTGGGGTGATCTGGACACCTGGGGGCTGGCCATGCTGTCCCGCGCACGTGCGCACCTCCCCGGTTTGCAGGCGCTGCTGATGGATCAAACCAGCTTCGACACTTATGCGCACTTGGCCGTGCCCGAACCCGTGCATGCCCCCTTGCCATTGGCCAACACCTTGTCGCCTGCCATGCAAGCGCTGAATCTGCACCTGCGCGCACAGGAACGGGGTCGCCTGGAGCAAGAGTTCCTTCCTGCTCACGTCGTTGCGCAAGCCATTGCTGCTTGGGTGCAGCAGGCACCGTTTTCGTGTCCATAAAATGCCCCGGACACGTACACTGCCGCTGCCTCCTGCATGAGCGTCCACTCGGTGAACGCCTGCAACCATTGTGTTGCCCATCTTCGCACTGGCGGCTTGCACCAGCACACCACCAACCCCGGCGGCGACACCAACTCCCTAGCCCACTGCTCCTGCGGCCTCCGTCACGCCCATTGCATCCAGCCTCGACGAGCGCGCCCAGCAATTTGCCTGCTGGGTCGAGGCGTTTCGTGCCAGCGCACGCACCGCGGGCATCCTTGATGCAGCGTTGCATGCCGCGTTGAACGACGTGTGCTACCTGCCACAGGTGATCGAAGCCGACCGGGCGAAGCCCGATTTCAGCCGTGCTGTGTGGGACCACCTGGACAGCGCCGTGTCGGCGTCACGCATCGCCTGCGGGCAAGAAAAGCTGCGCCAATTCCGACCACAACTTGGCTTCATGCGGCGCGCTGCGGCATACCGGCCGAAGTGCTGGAGGCCATCTGGAGCGCGGAGAGCAGCTCCGGCAATTTTGTGGGCGACATTCCCACCATCGCCATCCTGGCCACGTTTGGCTTTGAAGGCCGGTGCGAGGGCTGGGCGCGCGGCCAGTTGCAAGTCATCGTCGCGCCAGCCGAGGAGGGCGTGACAGTGCCCGAGCCGCAAACCTACGACCTGGTGCTGCAGGCCGTGGGCCGCACGCCCAACGGCAAGAAGATCGCCGCCGACAAGGCCGGCGTGGCCGTGACCGACCGTGGTTTCATCAACGTGGACATCCAGATGCGCACCAACGTGCCGCACATCTTCGCCATCGGCGACATCGTGGGTACGCACGCCGACGACATGATCGGCGAGATTGCGCTGGCCATCGAGATGGGCGCCGACGCGGTGGACATCGGCAAGACCATCCACCCGCACCCGACCCTTGGGGAATCCATCGGCATGGCGGCGGAGATTGCGCATGGCAGTTGCACGGATGTGCCGCCGGCAAAGAAGTAAGCCTACCTGAGACCCGAAAACAGACAGTCCGAACTGGCAACAGTTTGGACCCTCCCTGTTTGAACTCCATGGTGCGGCGGTATTTGCACCAGTGGTTCGGGCAATCTCGACGGTGCCTGCGTGCGTTGTGCCGGCTCTCAGGCCTCGACCTGCGCCGGCACAACCAGCTTGATCTGCCCTTCCTTCACATAGCGTTGGAAGTCGCCAATGGGCATGGCCGCCGAGCCGTGCACCTCCTCGTCGACCCAGCTCAACGTGGCGTCGGTGTAGGAGAGCGACACCTCCACTGGGCCCTCGCGAATCTCCACGGCAGGGCCATCGCCGCCCCGGTATTCCACCTTGCCCACAATGTGCGCGCTTTGTGCCATTTCTGTTCCTTTCCGTGAAGAGCCATCTTGCCGCAAGCACGGGGCCAGGTCGGTTCGGCAGCGCACCCAAGCACCCCGCGCCAGACGCAATTTCTTACACCTGTGTGCGCTGCGTTGGTTCGGGGGCGCACAGACCCTGTGCCTGCCCCCGCCTACGCTGAAATTCGGTCGGCAATTTCCGACTGAATTCGAAATGTGCTGCTTGCAGCCGAAAGGAAATTTCCATGCTCACGTCCAAATTTCTCACCGCTACGCTGACGGCACTCACCGTGGTCGGCACTGCCGGACTGGTCTACGCCCAGTCCACGGCAGGCTAAGTCACGCCGGCGCCCGAATCCACGGTTCAGGCGCAGCCTTCGACGACACCTCCCGCCAGCGGCGGCATCACCGCACCCGCCGCGAACCAGGATGCTTCCGCCATGGACCAACCCCTGGCCCGCGCCGACCGCAACTGATCGGCACGCCACACGGCCCGGTACTTTCCCTGGCGCGAAAGCGTGGAGGGTGCCGGGCCACTTCCCTTGTGCCGTTGGCTCCCGCCGCACCCACCATGCGCCTGCCACCCTGCCAGACACCTGCGCCCCTCGACCCGGGCGCAGGCCAGCGATTTCCCGCAGCAGCAAGCGCTGCCACGCGCGTGGTCGCCGAGTTGCGCACGGGATTGATCACTGGCTTGAGCGTGTTGGCGCTGCTCATGCCGAGCGGCGCTAACACGCAGGCGAAACTGAGCGCACCGGCGCTTCAGGTCGCGCCGTTGCGCCACGCCGATCTGGGCGGCACACCGGCGTCGGACCAGGTGAGACGGATCGCTGATTGGAGCGCCACCACGCAGGACCATGCCGCCATGCCCTTTGTCGTCGTTGACAAGCAGGCCGCGCGCCTCTATGTGTTCGATAGCGCCGCACGCCTGCAGGCCCACACGGCCGTGCTGATCGGTTCGGCCGTGGGC
The DNA here is from genome assembly GCA_041739435.1 of Burkholderiaceae bacterium. Taxonomy (GTDB): domain Bacteria; phylum Pseudomonadota; class Gammaproteobacteria; order Burkholderiales; family Burkholderiaceae_C; genus PHCI01. The sequence continues at coordinate 805 of JBGSNW010000199.1, read as the reverse complement.
GACCACTCGGTGCCAGGCATCGGCCAGAAGGCCATCGCCGACGTGGCGCCGGACGAACGCACCACGCCGGCGGGCCGTTTCAACGGCAAACTGGGCTCCAACCTCACCGGCGAAGAGGTGGTGTGGATCGACTACGAAGCTGCGGTATCCATGCACCGCGTGCGCGCGCACAAAACCGCTGAACGGCGCTTGCAGCGCCTGGCCTCCGAAACCATTGAAGACAATCGCATTTCCTACGGCTGCATCAACGTACCGGTCGAATTCTTCGACGCCCACCTGCTGCCCGTGTTCTCCGCCCAAGCGGCCGCCATCTATGTGCTGCCGGACCAACTGAGCCTGGAACAGGTGTTCGGCCCCCTTCCCTGACAGGCGCGAAAAAAGCCATGCAGCGAGATGCCTGCGCGGCCTCATGCCGACTCACGCCAACCGCCATGTGGCTACCAGCGTGGGATAGGGAATCAGGTCCCGCGCGGGTCCACGACGGCCGGGCGGCATAGAGGTTGTGAACGCCCGTTGCTCGGCGTCGTGAAGCGAAACGCCCTTTCCATCGTGCTCAGTGCCCTCACGCCATTTTCAGCGATGCTGCAATGCCGAAATCCGGGGGAACCCCGGTAATGACGGTCTTCAATGGTCATGGTTTTGACAGACGGCGGCCGTGGGAAGGTCTAGGGAATCACTGATCAAGTAGCCGCCAAAGCGACCCATGACCGTGATCTTGTTGAAATTGCGAATCGAATGAATTTTCCATCGGCTCTTGCAGGTGTTTTCGAGCCTATCGGGGGCTTTTCCCCCATCTTTGGCTCAT
>JBGSNW010000198.1:0-4421 GCA_041739435.1 Burkholderiaceae bacterium | reverse complement strand
GAGGCCCTCGAAGCCGCCCGGAGCGACCCGCTGGCCCTGCAGCGCTACCGCGCCCTGCACGAGCGTCGCCGCCAGCTCATGGCGCCCAAGCCCCAGGGCTGATCGCGCGCCCAAAGACCTTGCCCGCAAAGGGCCTTGAATTCAAGACTTCGCGGTATAATATTGGGTTAGTTCAGCAAGAGCGACAGCAGCACCTCCGGGCCGGCATTTTCGTGACATACAGCGCACGCACCGCCACTCCACCGCAAGGACTGCACACCAAATGATCGCCCAGACATCTTGCTGACCGGGCTCTGGTGGGGTTTCCCCCCTCTGCAGCCCCGGGCGGCGGCCTTGTGCCCAGCCCACCCCACTGCGCCAGGATCGTCGGCGCTTGTTTGTTTCTTTGTCCGTTTTGAAGTCCAGAGGTTGTCTCATGCCCGCTCAAAAGTCCAGGAAGCCCGCCAAGTCCGTCAAGCCTGCCGCGAAGTCCGTGCCCAAGAAAGCCGACTCCAAAGTGGCCGCCAAACCGGCTCCCAAGCCGGTGCGCGCCGCTGTATCCAAGACCGTGCAGAAAGCCTCTCCAGTGCCAGCATCGAAAAAATCTCCCGTTCCCGCCAAGCCTGAACCCAAAAAAGCCGTGACAGCCGCCGCGGCCGCCGAAGACACGCCAAAGAAAAAACCCGGTCGCCCGCCCAAGGCCGCGACCGAATCGGCAGCCCCTGCAAAGGCCGGCGCCAAACGGGGTCGCAAACCCAAGGCGGCAGCCGGTGCACCCGAGACGGACGACACCGACCTGTCCGACATCGAAGACGACCTGGCCGGCGAACCGGTGCCGGAGACGACCGAAAAGGTCAAGCCGCTGCGCATGAAGATCAGCAAGGCCAAGGAACGCGCCTTGATGAAGGAATTCGGCCTGGACGAAACCGTCCTGTCCGAGGAAGACATGGCCAAGCGCCGCCTGCGCCTGAAGGCCCTGATCAAGCTCGGCAAGACGCGGGGCTACCTGACACACGGCGAAATTTCCGACCACCTGCCCGACAAGCTGGTCGACGCCGAAACGCTGGAAGTGGTGGTGGCCACCCTCAACGACCTGGGCGTGGCGGTGTACGAGCAGACGCCGGACGCCGAGAGCCTGATCATCACCGACAACGCGCCCACCGGCTCCACCGAGGAAGAAGCCGAGGAAGCCGCCGAAGCCGCGCTGTCCACCGTGGACAGCGAGTTCGGCCGCACCACCGATCCGGTGCGCATGTACATGCGCGAGATGGGCACCGTGGAGCTGCTCACGCGCGAGGGCGAAATCGAAATCGCCAAGCGCATCGAAGGCGGCCTGATGGCCATGATGGAGGCCATCAGCGCCTCGCCCGCCACGATCGCCGAAATCCTGCGCATGGCGGCCGACATCCGCGAAGGCAAGGTCGTGATCTCCACCATCGTGGACGGCTTTTCCAACATCAACGAGGCCGACGACTATGTGGCCGAGGAAGACTTTGACGAATTCGACGAAGCCGACGACGACGACGGCAAGGGTGGCTCCAAAGCCCTGACCAAAAAACTCGAAGAGCTCAAGACCCAGGCGCTGGAGCGCTTTGACCGCATGGCCACCCTGTTCGAAAAGGTGCACAAGGTCTACGACAAGGAAGGCTACGGCACGCCCGCCTACGTCAAGGCGCAACACGCCCTGTCCGAAGAGCTGATGACCATCCGCTTCACCGCCAAGACCATCGAAAAGCTGTGCGACCTGGTGCGTGGCCAGGTCGATGACGTGCGCAAGAAAGAACGCGAACTGCGCCGCATCATCGTGGACAAGTGCGGCATGCCGCAGGAAACCTTCATCAAGGACTTTCCGCCCAACCTGCTCAACCTCAAATGGGTCGAAAAGCAGGCTGCCGCGGGCAAGCCCTGGAGCACGGTCATCGCGCGCAACATCCCCCCGATCCAGGAACTGCAGCAAAAACTGGCCGACATCCAGTCGCGCGTGGTTGTGCCGCTGGCCGAACTCAAGGGCATCAACAAGCGCATGAACGAAGGCGAAGCGTCGTCGCGCGACGCCAAGAAGGAAATGATCGAGGCCAACCTGCGCCTGGTGATCTCCATCGCCAAGAAATACACCAACCGCGGCCTGCAGTTCCTCGACCTGATCCAGGAAGGCAACATCGGCCTGATGAAGGCGGTGGACAAGTTTGAATACCGCCGCGGCTACAAATTCTCGACCTACGCCACATGGTGGATCCGCCAGGCCATCACCCGCAGCATCGCCGACCAGGCGCGCACCATCCGCATCCCGGTGCACATGATCGAGACCATCAACAAGATGAACCGCATCAGCCGCCAGCACCTGCAGGAGTTCGGCTTCGAGCCCGATGCCTCCATCCTGGCCGCCAAGATGGAAATCCCCGAGGACAAGATCCGCAAGATCATGAAGATCGCCAAGGAGCCGATCTCCATGGAAACGCCGATCGGGGACGACGACGACAGCCACCTGGGCGACTTCATCGAAGACAGCGCCAACACCGCGCCCATCGAGGCCGCCATGCAGGCCGGCCTGCGCGACGTGGTCAAGGACATCCTGGACAGCCTGACGCCGCGCGAGGCCAAGGTGCTGCGCATGCGCTTCGGCATCGAGATGTCCACCGACCACACGCTGGAAGAAGTGGGCAAGCAATTTGACGTGACCCGCGAACGCATCCGCCAGATCGAGGCCAAGGCCCTGCGCAAGCTCAAGCACCCCAGCCGCTCGGACAAGCTGCGCAGCTTCATCGACACGCTGTAAATCCCACGCCCATGAAAAAAGCCGCAGTGAAAATTCACTGCGGCTTTTTTGCTTTTGGCGGAAACGGAGGGATTCGAACCCTCGATGAGGCTCTACACCCCATACTCCCTTAGCAGGGGAGCACCTTCGGCCACTCGGTCACGTTTCCAATGCCTCAATTATGCCCCAACAAGGGCGAGGTTCAAGCGGCGGGCTGGTCCAGTTCGAACGCGCGGTGCAGGGCACGCACGGCCAGCTCCATGTATTTTTCGTCGATGACCACAGAGGTCTTGATCTCGGAGGTGGAAATCATCTGGATGTTGATGCCCTCCTCGCTCAGGGAGCGGAACATCTTGCTGGCAATGCCCACGTGGCTGCGCATGCCGATGCCGACAATGCTGACCTTGCAGATGTTGGCATCACCCACGATCTCGGCCGCGCCCAGCGTGGGCATGACCTTGTCCCTGAGCAGCTCCAGGGTCCTGGCGTAGTCGTTGCGGTGCACGGTAAAGCTGAAGTCGGTCTTGCCGTCCTTGCTGATGTTCTGGATGATGACGTCCACCTCGACATTGGCGTCGGCCACCGCGCCCAGGATCTGGTACGCAATGCCCGGCTTGTCGGGCACGCCCAACACGGAAATCTTGGCTTCGTCGCGGTTGAACGCGATGCCGGACACGATGGCTTGTTCCATTTGTTCGTCTTCCTCAAATGTGATCAGGGTGCCGCTTTGGGCTTCCTCGTGGATGTCGATGTCCCAGGGCGTGAAGCTGGACAGCACGCGCATGGGCACCTTGTACTTGCCGGCGAACTCCACGGATCGGATCTGCAGCACCTTGGAGCCCAGGCTGGCCATTTCCAGCATTTCCTCGAAACTCACGGTGTGCAGGCGGCGCGCTGCCGGCACGACGCGTGGGTCGGTGGTGTAGACGCCGTCCACGTCGGTGTAGATCAGGCATTCGTCGGCCTTCATGGCGGCGGCCACGGCCACGGCCGAGGTGTCGCTGCCCCCGCGGCCGAGCGTGGTGATGTTGCCCTCGTCGTCCACCCCCTGAAAGCCGGTGACGATGACCACCCTGCCGGCCGCCAGGTCGGCACGGACCTTCTGGTCGTCGATGCTCTCGATGCGGGCCTTGGTGTAGGCGCTGTTGGTCTTGATGGGCACCTGCCAGCCCGCATAGCTGACCGATTCCATGCCTTCGGCCTGCAGGGCGATGGCCAGCAGCGCGGACGACGCCTGCTCGCCGGTGGCGGCCAGCATGTCGAGTTCGCGGTCGTAGGCGCTGCCGGTCTTGGCCGGTGCCAGGTCCTTGGCCAGCGCCAGCAGGCGGTTGGTTTCGCCGCTCATGGCGCTGGGCACCACGACCATCTGGTGGCCCGCGCGTGACCATTTGGCCACGCGTCGGGCGACGTTGCGGATGCGCTCGGTCGAGCCCATCGACGTTCCGCCATATTTATGAACAATCAAGGACATGGAAGTGCACGAACTGTAGGTTTTGCGCCGTGCCATCGTGCACAGGCGCCCAAAAGCAAAGCTTTCAATTATAACTAGGGAATCACTGATCAAGTAGCCGCCAAAGCGACCCATGACCGTGATCTTGTTGAAATTGCGAATCGAATGAATTTTCCATCGGCTCTTGCAGGTGTTTTCGAGCCTATCGGGGGCTTTTCCCCCATCTTTGGCTCATGC
>JBGSNW010000197.1:0-10933 GCA_041739435.1 Burkholderiaceae bacterium | reverse complement strand
CATGAGCCAAAGATGGGGGAAAAGCCCCCGATAGGCTCGAAAACACCTGCAAGAGCCGATGGAAAATTCATTCGATTCGCAATTTCAACAAGATCACGGTCATGGGTCGCTTTGGCGGCTACTTGATCAGTGATTCCTTAGATTACTGCTGCATGGATATTGCTGTACCCTTCTTCTCGGCCGATGCTGCCAACCTGGAGCTCGATCCGCTGATTTCCATCTCGCGCGTGGTCCGGCGCGGTCGTTACGTGCTCGCAGAGGAGGTTGACGCGTTCGAACACTCATTCGCGGCGTATTGCGGAGTGCCCCATGGTGTGGGGCTGGCCAGCGGTACTGACGCGCTCGAGCTCGCGCTACGGGCCTTCGGCATCGGTCCGGGTGATACAGTGATGCTCGCCGCCAACGCTGGTTTCTACGGCAGCGTCGCGGTTTCACTGGTCGGCGCCAAGGCGCATTACGTCGAGATCGACAGCGACACCATGACGCTTTCTGTGGACTCGCTGGAACAGGCCCTGCGGCGGGGCAAGCCCAAAGCGATCATCGTTACGCATCTATATGGACAACTGGCGGACATCGGCGCCATTGCCGAGTTGGCTCGCGAGCACGGCGTCGCTGTTGTCGAGGACTGCGCCCAAGCCCATGGCGCCATGAGCGGCGGACAGCGCGCAGGCAGTTTCGGCGATGTAGGCTGCTTCAGTTTCTATCCGACCAAGAACCTAGGCGCGCTGGGCGACGGCGGCATGGTCACGTGCCGCAATGATGCTCTGGCGCGCAAGCTGAGGTCGCTGCGCCAGTATGGCTGGGGCAGCAAGTACCACAATGAGCTCGAGGGTGGCCGCAACAGCCGCCTCGATGAAGTACAGGCCGCAGTACTCAACGACAAGCTTCCGCTGCTGGATGTGGCCAACGAGAAGCGCCGAATCGCCGCGCGTTTCTACCAATCAGCGCTCGCTTCAGTGCCGTTGCGGCTGCCGGTGTCGACCGGCGCGGATTACGTGGCGCACTTGTATGTGGTGCGCACCCCGCAACGCGATGCGCTGCACGATTTCTTGGCCCGCAGGGGGATCACGAGCGAAGTGCATTACCCTGTGCCCGACCACCTGCAGCAAGTCACCGTGCGGCAGCGACGTGAACGCGATTCGCTGGCACGCACGGAGGATGCATGCAGCAGCGTCCTCAGCCTTCCCTGTTTCGTCGGCATCACACCCGACCAGCAGCAGGCGGTCGTGTCGGCGGTGCGCGAGTTCTTCTCCGCGCCATGACTATTACCGGAGTCGGTGTGTTCTCACTCGTCATCCCTGTGTATCGCAACGAGGGCTCGATCGATGCGCTGTTGCAGGCGATCGACGAGCTGCAGCTCTCGATCGGGGTGAATTTCGAGGCGGTGTTTGTCGTTGACGGAAGCCCTGACCGATGCTACGAGCTGTTGCGGGAGCGTCTGCCGGGCTGCGGCTTCACCTCCCAGCTGGTTCTTTTGTCGCGCAACTTCGGTTCGTTCGCGGCGATTCGCGCTGGCCTGCAGGCAGCCCGCGGCAAATGGTTCGCCGTGATGGCCGCTGATTTGCAGGAGCCGCCAGAACTGGTGCGCGAAATGGCCCGGAGCCTCGCGGCCGACGAAGCCGACGTGGTGATCGGCGTGCGCGACGCGCGCAACGATCCAGCCTTGTCGAGCTGGCTGTCCGGCTTGTTCTGGCGCCTGTACCGGCGATATGTCGTTCCCGAGGTGCCACCCGGCGGCGTTGACATCTTTGGCTGCAATCGCGCCTTCCGTGACGATCTGCTGCGCCTGCGCGAACACCACAGCTCGCTCATCGCGCAGATCTTCTGGTTGGGATTTCGCCGTCGCTTCGTGGGCTACGAGCGGCGACCGCGGCAGCACGGAAGTTCCGCTTGGACCTTTTCGAAGAAGCTCAACTACATGATGGACAGCGTGTTCGCCTTTACCGACTTGCCGATTCGGTTGCTGATTCGCGCAGGCGCGTTGGTGGCGCTGCTCTCCGGACTGTTCGGGCTGGTGGTGTTGGTCTCGCGGCTGCAAGGCTGGATTCAAGTGCCGGGGTATACCCTCACCATCCTCGCAGTCATCTTTTTCGGTGCGTTGAACCTGTTCGCGCTGGGCGTCGTTGGCTCCTACGCCTGGCGCGCTTATGAAAACAGCAAGGACCGGCCGCTGCACGTCGTGCTGCGCCGCCATGGCTGGGGGGCGTCGGAAGCCTTGCCGCAACCGGATGCCTTTGAGGTGCCTGCATGACTGGCAAACCTGCTTACTTCGTTCATCCGAAGGGACTCTGCGAATCCGCCTCAGTCGGCGCACGAACCCGGGTATGGGCCTTTGCCCATATTCTGCCAGGCGCTGTCATCGGCGAAGACTGCAATATCTGCGACCACGTCTTCATCGAGAACGACGTAAAAGTCGGAGACCGGGTCACGGTGAAATGCGGCGTCCATCTCTGGGATGGCGTGGCGCTAGAAGATGATGTATTCGTCGGTCCCAACGCGACTTTCACCAACGATCTGTTCCCGCGCAGCAAGCGCCCACCGGCCACCTTCGCGCGAACAGTGGTCGAACGCGGCGCTTCGATAGGTGCCAACGCGACCATTCTGTCCAACCTCACGATCGGCCAGCACGCCATGGTAGGCGCGGGTGCGGTGGTCACCCGTTCGGTGCCGCCACATGCCATTGTCGCCGGCAACCCGGCCAAAATCGTCGGGTACGCCGGCACCTCGCCGGACAAGGCGCCAGCGTCGATCCCCGCGTTCGAAACGGCGGCAGCGCGAGCCTCCCGGGTCAAAGGTGTCGAGCTGCGCCGCCTGCGGCTCGTGCCGGACCTGCGCGGCTCCTTGTCGGCCGGCGAGTTCGGCCGCGAAATTCCCTTCTTGCCCAAGCGCTACTTCCTTGTGTTCGACGTGCCGACGGCGGAAACGCGCGGCGAGCATGCGCATGTAGAGTGCCACCAGTTTCTGGTCGGGGTGAGGGGCAGCGTCAATGTCGTCGCCGACGACGGGACGAATCGCGAGGAGTTCTTGCTCGACCGTCCGGACATCGGCGTCTACCTGCCGCCGATGACTTGGGGCATACAGTACCGCTATTCCAGCGACGCGGCCCTGCTCGTATTTGCCTCGCACTACTACGATGCCGCCGACTACATCCGCGACTATGCGGTGTTCCTGGAACGAGTCCGCCGTGGCGCCGCCGGAGGCTGAAGCGCCGACCGCAAGGCCGCGCGGATCGTTTCGCAGATTCCTGCTGTCCGGTGCCGTGAACACCGCCCTCACCTACTTGGTGTATCTGGTGCTTTTGGCAGTGCTGGGGCATCGGCTTAGCTATAGCGTGAGCTTCGGCGCGGGAATCGCGCTAGCGTATTCGCTCAATCGTATTTACGTGTTCCGGGAGCACTCTGGCTGGCGCAGCGCACTGGCGACGCCGGCCATCTATGCGCTGCAATACCTGCTCGGCTTGTCGATGGTCGAAATATGGGTGCGTTGGTTACGTTGGCCAGCTGAAGCCGCGCCGCTCGCGGCGGTCGTCGTGACTGTGCCGCTGACGTACTTCCTCAGTCGAAAGGCGTTCGCCCGCGTGTAGCGCAGCCATGCTGCGCTAGATTGAGCCGCTGCGCGTCGGCTTTGTGACGCATCATATGCCCCAGCGTGACACCGATGTGCTGAGTCGATTCACGGCTGGCCCGCCGCGATGGAACCACTCGTGCCGTCTGCAGGCGGCCCCATTTCTAATGAGGCGAGCATCGGCGGCACCCTGCTGCACTGTTGCCATTTGGCCTCGGTGGGCGGGTCGTACACGTCACGCCCATCATTCTTGTGCCCCAAAGTTAGCTGCCTCTGTGTCTCTGACATACGTGTCCACCTCGTTCAACATGGACACGTAGCTTCCCCGCTCAGGACTTCCATGGAAAGACGTAGTTGTATGGCCGCGTAAAATTGAACATACTCCAAACTCAGCCGCAAATTTTAACCACCGCGCCCAGTGCGGCTGATTGCCGGGTGCGCGACCTATCAGGGGGAGCCATGGATTCAGCACAGAAGACAATACTTGTGGCGCTCGCGGTCGGCGCGGCAGCCTTGAGCGCCAACGCCGCGCCAATTGGATATATTGACCAAGTGTCATACGACAATGGTGTGTGGAGAGTGAAAGGGTGGGCTTGCGAGCCAAATCTCAATCAATCTATCCAGGTTGACCTAGTCGTTGCTGGGACAACTATTGGTCGATATGCCACGGCGGAGGCCACCGAGCAGGAGGTGAGGGGCGTTTGTGGTACGACATCTGCTAACGTTACGCATCGGTTTTCGGCACCATACACGGGCGCGCTCTCTGGTCAGGCTGTTGCTATAGCTGCCGTAACGTCGGGACTTTCCCCTGTTCAGATCGATGGGTCTGGTCAGTTTGGTCTGCCGCCGTCGTCATCACATCCGCTCGCAATTATTCAGGCCGCTTCGCGAATCCTTGTATACACCGCCCACCCCGATGATGAGATTACCCTTGCACCAATACTTGGCGACGTGTGTGCGACGCGTTCCTGCAAAAATGTCGTGGCGACTCAAGGTGGAGGTCCTGGCAGTATTTGCCTGTCGCCGCCTTGTGCGACCAACTCGACCGCGACGGTGAGATTCGGGGAAATGAGTACTTCGGCCTCGATGTTCCCGATGACATTGAGTCAAGGAACGCTTTCATCCGACCATACACGCAGCGTCTCGAGTATCTTGTCAGCGTGGAATAGCGAGGTAATTGCGCTTGGTCAGACAGCGGGGCTTAACGGGATCATTCAGAACGAAATAGACACTTTTTTCCCGGATGTCATTCTGACATTTGACCCGCGGCACGGCACAAGCTGCCATACGGAGCACCGAGCAGTCGGCAGTTTGGTGAAAACTGGAGTTGACGCGTATAGCGGCTGGAACTTCAACAAGAACAATCTATTTTTCTTGACTTCAAAGCGCACCGACGGCAGCCTCGATACTCCAACTGGTCTAACCCCGCTCGTCCCAACGGATAAGACCGCTGTCGTATACAAAGCTTCGAACTACATCTCTTCGAAAGCTCGGACCGGATGGCAGTTCGCCCTGGATATCATGGGGGTTCATCAGTCCCAATTCACGTCAGCTAACAAAGCGTCCTTTGAGGCTGCTGATTCGCTCGATCAAACCACTTCTCTTCAACAGGTTACAAACTATGTGAGCAACGCTGCCGCTTATAACATCTGCCCATAGCATTGGGCGGACCAATCGATGCGGTTTCGGCTCGTGGCGTAGTGAGCGCGAGCACTGATCGTTGAGGCCTGACAGCCTTGGATCTCAATTCTCATGTGTTCAACCTCTGCCGGGTGATAGGGGCGGCTTTTGACGGCCCCCGGACCCGTACTGTCATAAAAAAGCTTCTTCAAAAAAACAAAGGCCGGATTTGCTCCGGCCCTTGTAAATTTGATGAAGGCGTGCGAAAGACGTGGCTGTCCTTCGCACCCGGCGGCTTACATGCCCATGTCGCCCATGCCGCCCATGCCACCCATGCCGCCAGGCATGCCACCGGCGCCAGCTTCTTCCTTCGGAGCCTCGGCCACCATGGCTTCGGTCGTGAGCATCAGCGACGCGACGGACGCGGCGTTTTGCAGCGCGGTGCGGGTCACCTTGGTCGGGTCCAGAATGCCCATCTCGATCATGTCGCCGTAGGTGTCGTTGGCGGCGTTGAAGCCGTAGTTGCCCTTGCCGGCCAACACGGCGTTCACCACCACGGAGGCTTCGCCACCCGCGTTGTAGACGATCTCGCGCAGCGGCGACTCGATGGCCTTGAGCACCAGCTTGATGCCGGCTTCCTGGTCGGCGTTGTCGCCCTTGATGGCGCCAGCCGATTGTTTGGCGCGCAGCAGTGCCACGCCCCCGCCGGCCACAAATCCTTCTTCCACCGCGGCGCGCGTGGCGTGCAGGGCGTCTTCGACGCGGGCCTTCTTTTCCTTCATTTCGACTTCGGTGGCTGCGCCAACCTTGATCACGGCCACGCCGCCGGCCAGCTTGGCCACGCGTTCTTGCAGCTTCTCACGGTCGTAGTCGCTGGTGGCTTCCTCGATCTGCGCGCGGATTTGCTTGACGCGGGCTTCGATGTCAGCGGCAGCGCCGGCGCCGTCGATCAGGGTGGTGTTTTCCTTGCCCACTTCGACGCGCTTGGCCGAGCCCAGGTCGGCCAGCGTCACTTTTTCAAGCGTCAGGCCCACTTCTTCGGCGATGACCTTGCCGCCCGTGAGGATGGCGATGTCTTCCAGCATGGCCTTGCGGCGGTCGCCAAAGCCCGGAGCCTTGACGGCCACGACCTTCAGGATGCCGCGAATCGTGTTGACCACCAGGGTGGCCAGCGCTTCGCCTTCGACTTCCTCGGCGATGATCAGCAGCGGACGGCCGCTCTTGGCGACTTGCTCCAGCGTGGGCAGCAGGTCGCGGATGTTGCTGATCTTTTTGTCGTACAGCAGCACGAACGGGTTGTCGAGGATGGCGGACTGCTTCTCGGGGTTGTTGATGAAGTAGGGCGACAGGTAGCCGCGGTCGAACTGCATGCCTTCAACGACGTCGAGCTCGGACTCCAGCGACTTGCCGTCTTCCACGGTGATCACGCCTTCCTTGCCCACTTTGTCCATGGCGTCGGCAATGATCTTGCCGATGGTCTCGTCGCTGTTGGCCGAGATGGAGCCGACTTGCGCGATTTCCTTGGAGGTGGTGGTGGCCTTGGAGGCCTTCTTCAGTTCGGCGACCAGGGCCGTCACGGCCTTGTCGATGCCGCGCTTGAGGTCCATCGGGTTCATGCCGGCGGCCACGTACTTCATGCCTTCGCGCACGATGGCCTGGGCCAGCACGGTGGCGGTGGTGGTGCCGTCACCGGCGAGGTCGCTGGTCTTGGAAGCAACTTCCTTGACCATCTGCGCGCCCATGTTCTGGAGCTTGTCCTTGAGTTCGATTTCCTTGGCCACGGACACACCGTCCTTGGTCACGGTGGGGGCGCCGAACGAGCGCTCCAGAACCACGTTGCGGCCCTTGGGGCCCAGGGTGACCTTGACCGCGTTGGCCAGGATGTTCACACCCTCGACCATGCGTGCGCGGGCTTCACCGCCGAAAATTACGTCTTTAGCTGCCATTTTTAAATCTCCGAGAGAGTTAATCCATTCAATGAGGGGCTTGTCGGGAAAAGAATTGCGTAGCGAGCGGACGTCAGGCGAGGCGCACCGCGCACAGCAACCGGAACGTACTTCCGTACGTGAGGATTGCGAGCACGGAGCAACGACGCATGGCGTTCGCGCAGTAGCAATTACTTCTCGACAACGGCGAAGAGGTCTTCTTCTTTCATCACCAGCAATTCGTCGCCATCGACCTTGACGGTCTGGCCGCTGTACTTGCCGAACAGAACGCGGTCGCCCACTTTCACGTTCATGGCCAGCAGCTCGCCCTTGTCGGACTTCTTGCCCGGGCCCACGGCCAGCACTTCACCCTGGTCGGGCTTCTCGGCGGCGGCGTCGGGGATGACGATGCCCGAGGCGGTCTTGGTTTCGCTGTCAATGCGCTTGACGATCACGCGATCGGCGAGGGGGCGAAGTTTCATAGCATCTCCTTGGTCTGAAACAGGGGGTTGAAAATCAAAAAACACTCACAAAGTCAGTGCTCATTAACTTGTTTCCGTGAATTGAAAGTGGTGTTAGCACTCAATCCTGGCGAGTGCTAATCATAAAGGCTTTTACGCCTTTTTCAAGGCGGGGTCCGAACAAACCCTGATGTCGGACGGCGTCAGGACCGCTTGGCGGGCCTACACTGCGAACGGGCTTTCTAGAAGGAAGGGCGCGCCGATGCACACGGCACGAATCGAGCTTTTGCAGCAAATGCCGATTTTTGGCGGGTTGCGGGCGGAGGCGCTCGCGATCCTGCTCGACCATGCGGTGACGGTCCACGTCCCGGCGCAGGCGTTTTTCTTTCGCGAGGGCGACCCGGCGGTCAGCATGTTCGTGCTGGAGCGCGGCCGCGTGGCGGTGCTGCGAAGCTGGAAAGGGCGCGAGCTGGTGCTCAGCCGGTTTGAGCAGGGCGACTGTTTTGGCGAGATGGCCTTGCTCGACCTGTTTCCACGCAGTGCCTCGGTGCGGGCCGAGGCCGACTGCACCGCGATCGAACTCACCCCGGCGCACCTGTACCAGCTGTATGAACGCGACGCGGCGCAATTTGCCATGGTCCAGATGAACATCGCACGCGAGATCAGCCGGCGCCTGCGCGAAACCGACGATCTGCTGTTCCGCACGCGGATGGAGGCCGGGACGGTGGCGGGAGGGCCGGCCTAAGAAGCGGGGTGGCTCCGGCGGGGCTCCGGTCAATGCCGGGATGCGTAAAGGCCGTCCAGCAAGGCCTTGGCGTGCGGGAAGTTCATGGCATGGCGCCGTTCTTCCAGCCGGCGCAGCGTATTGCGGACCGCCTGCCCGCGCCGCAATTGCTGCCACAGGTAGGGGAGCCAGCGCCGCTTTTGTTGTGCCTGTGTCAACGCCGTGCCGGGCTGCCAGTGTGGGGCCTGGGGCGGCGATGGCGTGGACGTGCCGGACGCCGGGATTCCGGCTTGCGCCACCAGCACCAGGTTGTCGTCGCTCGCGGCGTTTTGCGCGACGATGCGAAGCCCGGCGGCCAGAAAAACCTGCTGCAGGCTTTGTGCGCTGAAGTACAGGGTGTGAGCGCGAAAAAACATGGAGTGTGGCGCGCAAAACCGGGCCGCGTTGGGCACTTCGATGTAGAGCAGCCCGTCCGGGGCCAGAAGGCCCGCGAGTCGGCGCAGCGTCGGCACGGGGTCCACCAGGTGCTCCAGCACATGAAACAGGGTGACAAGCTGGAGGCTGCGCGGTTCGAACGCCGCAAGCTGATCTTCCAGCGAGCCGTGAAGGATGTGAAGCCCCAGCACGTCTCGGGCATGTGAGGCATAACCCGCGTGGGGCTCGATGCCGTGGGCGTCAAAGCCCATGTTTTGCATCAGGTACACGAATTCGCCGCTGGAGGCGCCGATGTCGAGGGTTTTCGCGGGCCCGGCACCGGTTTGCCAGTGCTGCTGCGCATGCCCCGAGACCCATTCCCACCGCTGCAGCGCATTGCGGCCGGCGCGCAGCACATGGCGCAACTGGGGCGTGACGACGCCTTTGTAGGCCTGGCGGTAGTGTTCGGTGTACCAGGTGTGCAGTTCTTCCTTGCTGGGCAAGGGGTCGATGCGGCCCAGGCCACAACCCGCGCATTCGACCGTGAGCAGCGGGCGAGCCGTCTTGCCGTCGCGCGTTGCAACCACCCGGGCCTGTGTGGCGCCGCAGGCCGGACATGCGGTTTCGGAGGTCAGGGGTTGGTTCAGCTTGTGCATGGAAGAATTGTGCTGGAGAGGAAACCCCCGACGCGGGCCGCGGCGCGCCCGTTCAACGGTTCAGCCCGGCCGCTGCGCGCAGGGCCTGCGCCTTGTCGGTGCGCTCCCAGGCAAACTCGGGCTCTTCGCGGCCAAAGTGGCCGTAGGCGGCGGTTTTTTCGTAGATCGGGCGCAGCAGGTCGAGCATCTGGATGATGCCCTTGGGGCGCAGGTCGAAGTGCTCGTTGATGAGCGCGGCGATCTGCTCGTCGGAGATGACGCCCGTGCCTTCGGTGTACACCGTGATGTTCATCGGCTTGGCCACGCCGATGGCGTAGGCCACCTGGATCTGGCACTGGCGCGCAATGCCCGCGGCCACGATGTTCTTGGCCACGTAGCGGGCGGCGTAGGCGGCCGAACGGTCCACCTTGCTGGGGTCCTTGCCGCTGAACGCGCCACCGCCATGCGGGCAGGCGCCGCCATACGTGTCGACGATGATCTTGCGGCCGGTGAGGCCACAGTCGCCCTGCGGGCCACCCACCACAAAACGGCCGGTCGGGTTGATCAGGTAGCGGGTGTTCTGCAGCCACTCTTTCGGCAACACCGGCTTGATGATCTCTTCGATGATGGCTTCATTGAACGAAGCCTTCATCTTGGTGGGCGTCTCGCTCTGGTCGGGGCTGTGCTGGGTGGACAGCACCACGGTGTCGATGCTGTGCGGCTTGCCGTCGACATAGCGCATGGTCACCTGGCTCTTGGCGTCGGGCCGCAGGAAGGGCAGGCGGCCGTCCTTGCGCAGCTGGGCCTGGCGCTCGACCAGGCGGTGCGCGTAGTAAATGGGCGCGGGCATGAGTTCGGGCGTTTCGTCGCAGGCGTAGCCGAACATCAGGCCCTGGTCGCCGGCGCCGGTGTTCAGGTGGTCATCGCTCGCGTGGTCCACACCCTGGGCGATGTCGTTGCTTTGTTTGTCGTAGGCCACCAGCACCGCGCAGCCTTTGTAGTCGATGCCGTACTCGGTGTTGTCGTAGCCGATGCGCTTGAGGGTGTCACGCGCAGTCTGGATGTAATCGACGTGGGCGTTGGTGGTGATTTCACCCGCCAGCACCACCAGGCCGGTGTTGCACAGCGTTTCGGCGGCCACGCGGCTGCGCGGGTCCTGCGTGAAGATGGCGTCGAGGATGGCGTCGGAGATCTGGTCGGCCACCTTGTCGGGGTGCCCTTCAGAGACGGATTCGGAGGTGAAAAGGAAGTCGCTCGCCATTTGAATAAACTCCTGTGTTGGCTGTGGGTCGGCGTTTGGGCGCTGCCTTTAGCTTCGGGAGCTTTGGCGAACGCTTTAGCAGGATTGTTTTACGTCGCCCTGCAAGTTGCTCATTTAACTCGGCGACCCTGCCATTTTAACAAGCTGTTGATGCTGTTCCTGTTTCGCCTGCTTTCTCGCGTTCCGCTGTGGTTTTTGCACCTTTTGGGGGCGCTGCTGGGCTGGGGGGTGTTTGTGCTGTCGCCCACCTACCGGCGCCGCTTCCTGGCCCACGGCGCGCTGGCGGGCTACCGTTTTGGCCAGGTGCGTGGCGCCGTGGCCCATGCCGG
>JBGSNW010000157.1:0-2700 GCA_041739435.1 Burkholderiaceae bacterium | reverse complement strand
GTGAGCCGCGCCGACGAGCGCCCGCCCCCGCGCGGATCGCGCAGGCCGTATTTGCGCCAGTAGGTGTAGTCGGCGTGGCCCGGTCGGAAGCGCTGGCCGATGTCACCATAGTCCTTGCTGCGCTGGTCGGTGTTCTGGATCAGCAGGCAGATCGGCGTGCCCGTGGTCTGGCCCTGGTACACGCCCGAGAGAATCTGCACGGCATCGGGCTCGTCGCGCTGGGTGACGTGGCGGCTGGTGCCGGGGCGGCGGCGGTCCAGGTCGGGCTGGATGTCGGCTTCGCTCAGGGCCAGGCCGGGCGGACAGCCATCGATCACACAGCCGATGGCCGGGCCGTGCGACTCGCCAAAATTGGTGACTGCAAAAAGGGTTCCGAAGGTGTTGCCGCTCATGGGCCGATTATCCCAGAGCGCCCACCCCGCCGCGGCGACGGATTCAGGACTTTGCCGATTCGTCCTCGGACGGCCAATCGCGGATGTAGGCCTTGAGCATCTGGTTCTCGAAGTTCTGGCTGTCCACCACGGTCTTGGCCACGTCGTAGAAGCTGATCACGCCCATCAGCATGCGCTTGTCCATGACGGGCATGTAGCGGGCGTGCCGGTCGAGCATCATGCGGCGCACTTCGTCGAGTTCGGTCTCGGAGGTGCAGGTCAGCGGGGCGTCGTCCATGGCCGTGCGCACGCGCGTTGTGCCGATGACGCCCCCGTTCTTGACCACCATCTGGATGACTTCGCGAAAGGTGAGCATGCCGGTGAGGTCACCGTGGTCGATGACGACCAGCGAACCAATGTCTTTTTCCGCCATGATTTCCACGGCACGGGCCAAGGGCTCGTCGGGGTTGACGGTGTACAGGGTATTGCCCTTGACGCGCAGGATGTCGGCAACTTTCATGATGTTCTCCTCGTGGTGCGGTACTGGCGGCTGGCCGGGTGTATTTTTGGTCTTTGAATATAGCCCACAATATTGATTCAATCCCGATACGGATGCCGCGTCAAGCACGTTGGCCCCGGCTTCGGCCCGCGCCGCCACCACAGTTTTTCTGGAGACCCCGATGTCCGGCTACTCTGACCCCGGTTTTGACACCCTGGCCCTGCACGCCGGGGCCTCGCCCGACCCGGCCACCGGCGCCCGCGCCGTGCCCATCCACCTGACCACGTCGTTTGTGTTCGAGTCCAGCGACCACGCCGCGTCGCTGTTCAACCTGGAGCGTGCGGGGCACGTGTACAGCCGCATCAGCAACCCGACCAACGCTGTTCTGGAGCAGCGCGTGGCGGCGCTCGAAGGCGGCATTGGCGCCATCGCCACCGCCAGCGGGCAGGCCGCGCTGCACCTGGCCATCGCCACGCTGATGGGGGCCGGTTCCCACATCGTGGCTTCGACCGCGCTGTACGGTGGCAGCCAGAACCTGCTGCATTACACCTTGCGGCGTTTCGGCATCGACACCACCTTTGTGAAGCCCGGCGACATCGATGGCTGGCGCGCCGCGGTGCGCCCCAACACGAAACTGCTGTTCGGCGAAACCGTGGGCAACCCCGGGCTGGACGTGCTGGACATTCCCACCGTGAGCGCGATTGCGCACGAAGCCGGTGTGCCACTGCTGGTGGACTCCACCCTCACCTCGCCCTGGCTCATGAAGCCACTGGCGCACGGTGCCGACCTGGTGTACCACTCGGCCACCAAGTTCCTGAGCGGCCACGGCACCGTCATCGGGGGCATCGTGGTCGATGGCGGCAGTTTCGACTGGGACGGCCCGCTTGCCGCCGGCCGCTTTGCCGAGTTGACCACGCCCTATGAAGGCTTTCACAACATGGTGTTCAGCGAGGAAAGCACGGTGGGCGCCTTCCTGCTGCGCGCCCGGCGCGAGGGCCTGCGTGACTTCGGCGCCTGCATGAGTCCGCACACGGCGTGGCTGATCCTGCAGGGCATCGAGACCCTTTCGCTGCGCATGGCGCGCCACATGGAGAACACGCACAAAGTGGTGGCGTTCCTGGCGGCACACCCCTTCGTGGCGCGCGTGGGCCACCCGCTGCTCGAATCGCACCCCAGTCACGCCCTGGCGCAAAAACTGCTGCCACGCGGTGCCGGTTCGGTCTTCAGTTTCGACATGAAAGGCAACCGGGAGCAGGGCAAAAAATTCATCGAAACGCTGAAAGTGTTCAGTCATCTGGCCAATGTGGGCGACTGCCGCAGCCTGGTGATCCACCCCGCCAGCACCACGCACTTTCGCATGAGCGACGACGCACTGGCGGGCGCCGGCATCACGCAGGGCACGATCCGGCTTTCGATCGGCCTCGAAGACGCGGACGACCTGATCGACGACCTCCAACGGGCCTTGAAGGCCGCGCAGAAATGTTGACAGCCCCCGAAGCAGCCTTCGGTCGCTGGACCATGGCCCTGCAGACTCGCAACGCCCCGCCCCACGGCAATACCGGAGCCCATCGATGCAACTGACCGTCAACCACCACAGCACCTACTGCTATACCGGCGGGAAACCGTTTGACGCCAGCAAGCCCACCGTCGTCTTCGTCCACGGCGTGCTCAACGACCACAGTGTCTGGATCCTGCAGACCCGCTACTTCGCACACCATGGCTGGAACGTGCTGGCGGTCGATTTGCCGGGCCACTGCCGCAGCGGGGGGGACGCGCCGGCCACGGTGGAAGAAGCCGCCGCCTTCATCGGCGCGCTGCTCGACGCCGCGG
>JBGSNW010000127.1:0-1744 GCA_041739435.1 Burkholderiaceae bacterium | reverse complement strand
CGCCGCCGGGGAGGCCACGGACAGCGCGGCGCCACATGAAATCCTGCTGGTGATCGACGGCAACACCGGGCAGAACGCGCTGGCGCAGGTCCGGGCGTTTGACGACGCGCTGGGCCTGACCGGCCTGATCATCACCAAGCTCGACGGCACGGCCAAGGGCGGCGTGCTGGCGGCCATCGCGCGCGAAAAACCAATTCCGGTGTATTTCATCGGCGTGGGCGAAAAGCTCGAAGACCTTGAAACCTTCAACGCACGCGAGTTCGCACAGGCGCTGCTGACCTAAAGTGCCCCTGCGGCCCTCCCGGCCCGCCTTGGTACACCCCATCGCCTGACGCACCCGCACCCACAGCCAACCCATGCTCGACCGCCACGCCACGGCCCTGATCCAGCCTGCCATACAAGCCCTGGCGCGTGCAGCGGTGCGCGCGGGCATCAGCGCCAACCAGCTCACATTCGCAGGCTTCGGGGTCGGTCTGTTTGCATCATTTTTGATAGCTAACGAGCACTATTTGGCGGGGACAATCGTCATTTTTTGTTCAAGAATCTTTGATGCACTCGACGGCGCCGTGGCGCGCCACACCGCGGCCACGGATTTCGGCGGATTCCTGGACATCGCGCTCGATTTCATCTTTTACGCCAGCGTGCCGCTGGCCTACGCGTGGGCCGACCCGGCGCGCAATGCGCTGGCCGCGGCGGTGTTGCTGGCGGCCTTCATGGGCACGGCGGCCAGCTTCCTGGCCTTTGCGGTGATCGCCGCCAAGCGTGGCATGGCCAGCACCGCCTACCCCGACAAGTCGTTTTATTTCCTGGGCGGTCTGACCGAAGCCACCGAAACCCTGGTCTGCTTCGCGGCCATGGGATTTTGGCCGCAGCACTTTGCCACGCTGGCCTGGGCGTTCGCGGGGCTGTGCGGCGTCACCATCGTCATGCGGATCACATGGGGCTGGCGCGCCTTCGGTCGGGCCCCATGATGCCGGGCCCGCGCCGCCTGGCTATTTGCCGAGAACAGCCGGCCAATTCCTGTCGGCCTTCTTGATGAAACCGGGAATGTCGGTCTGCCACGTGGCCTGCACCTGGGCGTTGTTGTTCAGGTAGAGCTTGCCGTCCACAATTTTCCAGAACTGCGGGTCGCCCGCGGCGGTGTTGCCCTCGGCCACCAGCCAGGCGCAGTAGCCACCGTATTGCGGGGCATAACGCTGGGGGTCGGCCACGAACTTGTCACGGTGGGCGGCCGACACAAAATGCCACTTCACGCCTTCGTGGGTGATTTCAAACTTCTTGTCGCCCTTGACGGGTTTGCCATCGGTGAAATAGGCCACGGGATCGTACCCGCCCACGGCCACGCTGCTGAAGCGGCCCAGGTAGATGGGACGCTCCCTGGCCCACACCACACCCACGGGGGCGGCGACCAAAATCGTGGCGGCCAGCCACTGCAGGGATGAACGACGACGCATGAGAAAGCTCCTTGACATTGCAGGCACGGCGCCCGAGACAATGGACGTTGGCCGTGGGAATACACGGTGGCAACCTGCCGTGCGGGTCAGTCGCGGCGTGTCATTTATTCTTACAGCCCATGCCGGGCTCAGGGTCATTGGCGGTCAACCCTCGCGCGCGCGTCAGTCTGCCGGGTGCAGCAGCGCCTGCAAACGCTGCCAGTCCGCGGGCTCGTCCACGTCCCACAGCGGCGCGAGTTCGAGCCAGCTCGCCCCCGCCTGGCGCAATTGCGCGCGCGTCTGCGCCAGCA
>JBGSNW010000064.1:0-1922 GCA_041739435.1 Burkholderiaceae bacterium | reverse complement strand
CGGCGCTGGCCAGGCTGGCCCGTGCGGACGACACAGTGTTCATCTTTGCACGCGCGGCCAATGGGGGCCGCATGCCGCTGGCCATCCTGCGCAAGCAGGTGCGCGACCTGCCAGTCCAGTTCACGCTGGACGACAGCCTGTCCATGTCACCCGCCGCGAAGCTCTCGGGCGCGTCGTCGGTGGTGGTCAGCGCGCGCATCAGCAAATCGGGTGAAGCGCTGCCCCAACCCGGCGATCTGGCCGGACAGGCGGCGCCGGTGGCACTGGGCGCCACGGGCGTGCGGGTTGAAATTTCGGAGCAGGTGAAGTAATCCGCCATGATGTCGGTGGCCCGGGCGGGGCTGCCCGATGGGCGCTATTCTGTCCAGGCCACCGCCGCAAGGGGCGGCAACGGATGGTCCTGAAGTGAACTACACCTATCTTTACGTCGCGGTGGGGGTCGTGTTTGTGGTGCTGTACATCCGGCACCGTCGGCGCGTCCAGGCCCTGCACGCGGCCGAGCTGCAAACGGCCGTGGAGGCCGGGCTCAACGAGCCGCCGTCACTGCATCCGGTGGTTGACCCTGTGCGCTGCATCGGGTCGGGGTCGTGCGTGAAGTCGTGTCCCGAAGAAGCGCTCGGCATGGTCAATGGCAAGGCCGTGCTGGTCAACGCGGCGTCCTGCATTGGCCATGGTGCCTGCAGAGCGGCGTGCCCGTTCGATGCCATTCAGCTCGTGTTCGGGACCGAGAAGCGCGGGATCGACATCCCGAACGTGAACCCCGATTTCGAAACCAACGTGCCCGGCATCTTCGTGGCCGGTGAGTTGGGCGGCATGGGGTTGATCCGCAAGGCGGCCGAGCAGGGGCGCCAGGCCATTGATTCGGTCCGCAAGCGGTCGGCCGGCCAGGGTGATTTCGACGTGGTCATCGTGGGTTGCGGGCCGGCCGGCCTGTCCGCGGGGCTGTCGGCGATCCAGCACAAGCTGCGCTACAAGCTCATCGAGCAGGAAGATTCGCTCGGCGGCGCGGTCTACCACTACCCGCGCCAGAAGATTGCCATGACGGCCCCGGTCAAGCTGGCGATCATCGGGACAGTGAAATTTGGCGAGGTGCAAAAAGAGACTCTGCTCAAGTTCTGGCACGACGTGGTCCGCCAAACCGGGTTGAAAATCGCGTTTCGCGAGCAGATGGAGTCGATCGAGCGCGCCGCCGGTGGCGGTTTTGTTGTCCGCACCACCCGGGGCAGTTACACCGCCCGCAATGTGCTGCTGACGATGGGGCGCCGCGGCACGCCACGCAAGCTCGAGGTGCCGGGCGAAGAAACCGGAAAGGTCGTGTACCGACTGATCGATCCGGCGCAATACGCGGGCCAGGCGGTGCTGGTGGTGGGCGGCGGCGACAGCGCGCTCGAAGCTGCCATCGCCTTGTCGCAGGAGGCCGGCACCGACGTCATCCTTTCCTACCGCAGCGCGGCCTTCTCGCGCGTCAAGCAAAAGAACCGGGTGCTGCTGGCGCAGCAGCAGGCGGCCGGGCGGCTGCGCGTGATCCTGGAGTCGACGGTCAAGGCCATCCACGCCGATGTGGTCGAGTTGTCGCATGACGGCGCGGTGCACCGCTATCGCAACGACGCGGTGATTGTCTGCGCCGGTGGGCTGTTGCCCACCCCTGTGCTGCAAAAAGTGGGCATTCAGTTTGACACCAAATATGGCGCGGCCTGAGCCTGGAACGGGCTGGCCCCGATGGCGCCGGATGGGTTTGTTTGCAATGTTATTAATAGCAAACAATGACCTTTTGGCGGGGGCTGATGCCGGATTTTATTCAGGAATCGTGATCCGGGTGGTGGACGGGGACACGCTGCACGTGCGCCCCGATGCGGGCGGGCGACCGCACAAGGTCCGCGTGGCCGGCATGGATGCGCCCGAGATCTGCCAGGACGGCGGCC
>JBGSNW010000063.1:0-2171 GCA_041739435.1 Burkholderiaceae bacterium | reverse complement strand
GTCGCGCCAGCGCGGCGTCCAGCGTGGTGATGGTGACGTACACCGCCGCCAGCCCCTGTGCCGCCATGGGCGCAATCAGGTCCAGATCGCGCTCGACGCCGCTGCCCTTGGTGATCAGCGAAAACGGGTGCCGGCTCGCCTGCAGGACACCGATCACCCCGCGCGTGAGGGCCAGCTCGCGCTCGACGGGCTGGTAGCAGTCGGTGGCCGAGCCGATGTTGAGCAGGGCCGGCCGGTACCGTGGGGCGCCCAGCTCACCCCGCAGCACCGCCACGATGTTCTGCTTGGCGATGATTTTGGTTTCGAAGTCCAGCCCCGGCGACAGGTTCAGGTAGCTGTGAGTCGGACGTGCATAACAGTAACTGCAACCGTGCTCGCAGCCGCGGTAGGGGTTGATGGACAGGTCGAACGCAATGTCGGGCGAATCGTTGCGCGCGATGACCGATTTCACGGTTTCAAAAAACACCTGGGTGGCTGGCGGCGGGCGTTCGGCGGCATCGGCATCGGACGGCGGCCAGCCGTCGTCAAAAGCGGCCCGTGCCTCGGTTGAAAACCGGTGCGCCAGGGCCGTGGCCGAACCACGGCCCTTGATGGCCACCACCGGAACCCGGTGCCCGGAATACGACGTTGGCACGGTTCACCTCGACAAAATACTGGTTAAAACACCAGTATATGCCTTTGCCCGCAGGCAACCCACAACCCCGGAGCCACGGCCCGGCGCCACGGGCTGCGTCGTCGGCCCGCGTGTCGCCGACGCCCCGCGCTCAGGCGATCGACACCGCCATCAGGCGTTCCCGGGTTTCGAGGTATTCACGCTTGAGACGTGCCACCAGATCGGCCGCGCTGACGACCTCGGTGATCGCGCCGATGCCCTGGCCGCAGCCCCAGATGTCCTTCCAGGCCTTGGCGCCGCCGCCACCGCCGAAGTTCATCTTGCTCGGGTCGCTCTCGGGCAGGTTGTCCGGGTCCATGCCGGCGTTGCGGATGCTGCCCTTGAGGTAGTTGCCATGCACGCCGGTGTAGAAGTTGCTATAGACGATGTCGTCCGAGTTCGACTCGGTGATCATCTGCTTGTAGGCGTCCGCTGCACGGGCTTCGTGCGTGGCGATGAAGGCCGAGCCGATGTAGGCGAAATCGGCGCCCATGGCCTGGGCCGCCAGCACCGCCCCGCCACTGGCGATGGCGCCCGACAGGGCCAGCGGCCCGTCAAACCACTGGCGGATTTCCTGAACCATGGCGAACGGGCTTTTCACGCTGGCGTGGCCACCGGCACCGGCCGCCACGGCAATCAGGCCGTCGGCGCCCTTCTCGATGGCCTTGTGCGCGAACACGTTGCTGATGACGTCGTGCATCACCACCCCGCCCCAGGCGTGCACGGCCTGGTTCACGTCTTCACGGGCACCCAGGCTGGTGATGACGATCGGCACCTTGTATTTGGCGCACAGCGCCATGTCGTGTTCCAGCCGGTCGTTGGACTTGTGCACGATCTGGTTGATGGCAAACGGCGCGGCCGGCCGCTCGGGGTGGGCGCGGTCGTGCGCCGCCAGCGCCTCGGTGATCTCGGCCAGCCACTCGTCCAGCTGCTCGGCCGGGCGGGCGTTGAGCGCGGGCATCGAGCCCACCACACCGGCCTTGCATTGCTCGATCACGAGTTTGGGGTTGCTGATGATGAACAGCGGCGAGCCGATGATGGGCAGGGGCAGCTTGTTAAGGAGGGCAGGCAGTCTGGACATGGTGTGATCTTGGTGTTTGAAACAAAATTTGAATGAAAACAGGCATTAGCCCCCGTCAAATGGCAATAGTTTGCTATTTAACAAATAGCAATCGCATGGCCCGGCGAGGCTCTCGGCGGCGAATCAGAACGCCTCCAGGGCCAGCGCGGTCACGCTGTCGGCCCCTTCGACGACGGCGTCGCGCAGCCCGGGGGCGCGGCTCAGGAGGTGGTCGGCATAAAAACGTGCCGTGGTGATCTTGGCCTTCATGAAGGCCTCGTCTTCGCCCGCCTTCCATTGGTCTTCGGCCACCATGAGCGCGCGCGCCAGTTGCCAACCGGCCACCAGATTGCCCGCGAGCATGAGGTAGGGCACGCTGCCGGCAAACGCCGCATTGGGGTTGCCGCGGCTGTTGGCGACCACGAACTCCACCACGTCGAGGTAGGCCTGGCGCGCGGC
>JBGSNW010000039.1:0-17564 GCA_041739435.1 Burkholderiaceae bacterium | reverse complement strand
GAAGTAGCAGAGATGCCGCCCATCTGGGTGTCGCCTAGAGCCTCCCGCCGGTCAGAGCTTTTGCTGCTGCTCAAGAATCTGGGTGCCAAAATCGAAACCGGCGCATCCGCATCCCCCCAGGCACTTATGCTGGTCGCGCCGCTGGGTTTTGACATCACCACCGTTGCCGTGGTCGAGCGGCTAGACCCGGCCCGCACCATTGGCATTGACATGCTGATTGACGATGCCGCCACCAAACGCCGCGTGCTGGCCACCAACCCCGCCACACGGGAAGACATCCGCGACGCCGCGCACGCACTGTTCAGCCGCGACGGCAAGCCAGTCAGCGTCATCCGCGACAGCGGCGGATTTGTGACCCAGCGCGTGGTGGCGACCATCGTCAACATTGCTGCCGACATCTGCCAGCAACAAATTTGCAGTCCAAAAGACCTGGAGACCGCGGTCACACTGGGCCTGGGTTACCCGCTGGGCCCGTTGGCCATGGGCGACCGCTTTGGCCCGACCAACGTGCTGGAGGTTCTGTTCAACATGCAGACGGTGTACGGTGACCCGCGCTACCGCCCCAGCCCCTGGCTGCGCCGCCGCGGCGCGCTGGGCCTGAGCCTGATGCACGAAGAATCCTGACCACCCCCCACACCATGACCGCCCAACTCAAAAGCACCCGCCATGGGCAGACCATGGTTCTCACCCTGTCCAACCCGGAGCACCGCAACGCACTCGGCCCGGCCATTTATGCCGCTGGCGTCGAGGCGTTGAACGTGGCCGAATCCAGTGCGGAGGTTCGAACGGTCGTCATCACGGGTGAGGGGCCACAGTTCTGCGCCGGCGGAGACTTGCGGCGCCTGCAGGCCAATCGCGCTCAGGCCCCCGACGTGCAAGCCCGGAGCATTGAGGGCCTGCACAGCTGGATCGAGGCCATTCGCGCTTTCCCCAAACCCGTGATCGCCGCCGTGGAGGGCGCCGCGGCGGGCGCGGGTTTTTCGCTGGCGCTGGCGTGCGATCTGATCGTGGCAACCCGGGACGCCATTTTTGTCATGGCCTACAGCAATGTGGCACTTTCACCCGACGGCGGCGCCAGCTGGAGCCTGGTGCGCGCCCTGCCCCGGCAAACAGCGACTGAACTGTTGCTGTGCGGTGAACGCATCGGCGCCCAGCGCCTGCATGCCCTGGGCGTGGTGAGCCGCATTGCGGAGCCCGGCCAATCGCTGGCCGATGCCCTCACCCTGGCGCAAACCCTGAATGCGCGTGCGCCGAACACCCTGGCCAGCATCAAGGAGTTGATCAACGAAGCCGACAGCGCCTCCTTGAACAGCCAGCTGGCGCGTGAGCGTGACCACTTTGTCCGCAACCTCCACCATGCCAACGGCGGCATCGGCATTGCGGCATTCCTCGACAAGAAGCCACCACGTTACGAATAGGCCCAGACACGCAGGTGACAACCCTGAGGAAATGCCATCGTCCCACGCGCGACAATGGTCCGCGGAACAGTCACCCAAACGACAGGCCATGGACGACCCCATTCTTACCATTGAAGAACGTGAAGCGATCAATTCCGGTCGCTGGTTCTCCACACTCTCCCCATCGCTGCGGCACGACATTCTTCGATGCGCCTATGTCAAACGCTACAAGGACGGCGAATTGATCGCCGCCCGCGGCGATCCGCCGGATTCCTGGGTCGCCTGTGCCAAGGGGGCGATCCGGGTCAGCTCCACCTCGATCTCGGGCAAGCAGATCACACTGACCTACGTCGAGCCCGGCATCTGGTTTGGCGATGTGGCGATTTTCGACGGCGACCGGCGTACCCACGATGCCTTCGCCCATGGGGACTCCACCATCCTGTGTGTCGCCAAGGCCGACTTCAAGAAAATTCTGGCCACCCATGTGGAGCTGTACGAGGCCATGCTGCGCCTGCATGCCCGCCGCATCCGGCAGCTGTTTGGCCTGGTCGAGGACCTCAACACCCTGCCCCTGCGCGCCCGGCTGGCCAAACAGCTGGTGCATTTGGGACGCAGCTACGGCGTGCCCAACCTGTCCAACAACAGCGAAATGCGCATCAGCCTGCAGCTGGCCCAGGAGGAACTGGCCCAGTTGCTGGGCGCCTCGCGCCAGCGGGTCAACCAGGAGCTCAAGGCCATGGAGCGCGAAGAGGTGATTCGCATCGAACCCAGCGGCCTGATGATTCGCGACCATGCCGCGCTGATGCGGATCATCGAAACCGACAACACCTGACACCGCCATGAGCGAATTCGACCATTTTGTGGGAACCCGGGCGGTTTCGGAGCAGCACGCCTTCGACGGGGCCGCGCTCGGACAATGGCTTTCGGGGCATCTGCCCGGATTCCAGGGGCCGCTGTCGGTGGAGATGTTCAAGGGCGGCCAGTCCAATCCCACGTTCAAGCTCATCACGCCCGGCAAGAGCTACGTCATGCGTGCCAAGCCCGGGCCCGTGGCCAGGCTGTTGCCCTCGGCGCACGCGGTGGAACGCGAGTTTGCCGTGATGAGCGGCCTGTATGGCACCGATGTCCCGGTGGCGCGGATGTATTGCCTGTGCGAAGACGAATCCGTGATCGGCCGCGCGTTCTACATCATGGAATTCGTTCAGGGGCGCGTGCTGTGGGACCAGTCCCTGCCGGGCATGACACCGACCGAGCGCCGCGCCATCTACAACGAAATGAACCGTGTGATTGCCGCGCTGCATACCGTCAGGTACGCTGAACGCGGCCTGTCCGGCTACGGCAAACCCGGCAATTTCTTCGAGCGGCAGATCGGCCGCTGGAGCAAACAATATGTGGCGTCCGTCACGCAACCCATCCCCGAGATGGACCGCCTCATGGAATGGTTGCCGACCCACATCCCCGTCAGCGCGCGGGATGACACCGTCAGCAGCGTGGTGCATGGCGACTACCGGCTTGACAACCTGATCTTCCACCCCACCGAGCCGCGGGTGATGGCCGTGCTGGACTGGGAGCTGTCCACCCTGGGCCATCCCCTGGGCGATTTCAGTTACCACTGCATGGCCTGGCACATCCCGCCCGGATCGTTCCGCGGGATCGGCGGCCTGGACCACGCCAGCCTGGGCATCCCCACCGAGGGCGAATACATCCGCATGTACTGCGAACGCACCGGGCTGACCACGCCCGAGGCCCTGCGCCCCGACTGGAACTTCTACCTCGCCTACAACATGTTCCGCATCGCGGCCATCCTGCAGGGCATTGCCAAGCGCGTGGAGACGGGCACCGCCTCCAGCGCGCAGGCGGTCAAGTCGGCCGCTGGCGCACGGCCTCTGGCGCAGATGGCCTGGAAGTTTGCCCAGCAGGCCTGACCCCAACATTCCACAACGTTTTCCCCCCGACCAGGAGCTTCCCATGGACTTCGAATACACCCAAAAAGTCAAGGACCTGCAGGCCCGTCTGCTGCAGTTCATGGACCAGCACATCTACCCGAACGAAGCCCGCTTCTTCCGCGAGATCGCCGAAAACCGCGCCAGGGGTAACGCCTGGGTCCCGACCACGTTGATCGAGGAACTGAAACCCAAGGCCCGCGCCGCCGGCCTGTGGAACCTGTTCCTGCCGCATTCGCCGCGCGCCCCCGAAGGCCTGTCCAACCTCGAATACGCGCCCTTGTGCGAAATCATGGGGCGGGTGCCATTTGCCGCCGAAGTGTTCAACTGCTCGGCGCCCGACACCGGCAACATGGAAACCATCGCCCGCTACGGCACCGAAGCCCACAAGGACCGCTGGCTCGACCCGCTGCTGCGCGGTGACATCCGTTCGGCCTTCCTGATGACCGAACCCGAGGTGGCCTCCTCGGACGCCACCAACATCCAGTGCAGCATCCGCCGCGAGGGCCATGAATACGTCATCAACGGCCGCAAATGGTGGTCTTCAGGGGCCGGTGATCCGCGTTGCGCGGTTTACATCGTCATGGGCAAGACCAACCCCGACGCCGGCCGGCACGAGCAGCAGTCCATGATCCTGGTGCCCGCCAACGCGCCCGGCATCACGGTCGTGCGCCCGCTGTCGGTGTTCGGGTACGACGACGCGCCCCACGGTCACATGGAGGTGTTGCTGGAGAACGTCCGCGTGCCAGCCGACAGCATCCTGCTCGGCGAAGGCCGCGGTTTCGAGATCGCGCAGGGACGCCTCGGCCCGGGGCGCATCCACCACTGCATGCGTTCCATCGGCGTCGCCGAGCGCGCGCTTGAGCTGATGTGCAAGCGCCTGAACACACGCATCGCATTCGGCAAGCCGGTGGCCCGTCAATCCGTCTGGGAAGAGCGCGTGGCCGAGGCGCGCTGCCTGATCGAACAGGCCCGCCTGCTCACGCTCAAGGCCGCTTACATGATGGACACCGTGGGCAACAAGGTTGCCAAGGCCGAAATTGCCATGATCAAGGTCGTTGCCCCCGGCATGGCCTGCCAGATCATCGACTGGGCCATTCAGGCCCACGGCGGCGGTGGCGTGTCGCAGGATTTCCCGTTGGCCTACGCCTACGCCCACCAGCGCACGCTGCGACTGGCCGACGGCCCCGACGAAGTGCATCGCGCCTCGCTGGCCAAACTGGAGTTTGCCAAGCACCTGCTGATGCCCGGCGAGGTGGAGATGCCGATCACACGCGGCAGCTGACGGCTGCCGTTGGCGGGGGCCAATACACAGGCAGTAGGGGCGCTGATCGGGGTCACTCGGCACGGGCCGCCTGCGCGGTGGCTGGTCTGCCCGGAGGGGATCGAACCCCCGACCCACAGCTTAGAAGGCTGTTGCTCTATCCAACTGAGCTACGGGCAGAGATCGAAGATCAAGAAAAAGATGGTCGGGGCGAAAGGATTCGAACCTTCGACCCTCTGGTCCCAAACCAGATGCGCTACCAGGCTGCGCTACGCCCCGACTGCCCTGATTCTACCGTGCCAGTGAACATGGACCTGTCACGCTGAAAAAAAATTATCGTCAAAATCGGCCATTTCCCCCGTCAAATGGTCAAAGTCAGCTATCAACTTGGGAGTCATCCTGAATCATCGTCACGATGATGGCATCCACTCGGGTTTTCCATATCTGGCTCGACGCAAAAATGCAATATAGTGCCTGAATCGAGTATTGGGCAGGTGATCCAAAGTCAGCCATCGCGCCGCACCAAAGGACCGTCCGTTCGGCACCGGTGGCGGATGGCAGGCCATTCAACACCACTCGATCAAGAATGCGGAAGTTGAACGCTGCGCGAAAGGGCTGGCATACCGGATGCGACAGAGTCCATTCCATCGATGTTCGGGTTTCTCATATCTCGCCTCAAGACAAAATTGCAATATATTGCCTGATCCCAACCCATAAGGAGACTCCCCATGACATCCCGCCGCATCGTCCTGTCCCGCAGCGCCGCCCTGATTGGCGCGGCATCCACGGGCCTGCTGTTGCCTGAAATTGCGCGCGCCCAGTCGGGCAAGGTGCGTGTGGGCCTCATGCTGCCCTACACCGGCACATTTGCGCAGCTCGGCGTGGCCATCGAAAACGGCGTGCGCATGGCCATTGACGAGCGTGGCGGCAAGCTGGGCGGTCGCGACATCGAATGGTTCAAGGTGGACGATGAGTCCGACCCCTCCAAAGGCGTTGAAAACGCCAGCAAGCTGGTGCAGCGCGACAAGGTGGACGTGCTCATCGGCACCGTGCACTCCGGCGTGCAGATGGGCATCCAGAAAGTGGCGCGCGACAGCGGCGTGCTCAGCCTGATTCCCAATGCCGGCGTACTTGCCGCAACCCGCTCGCTGTGCGCGCCCAACGTATTCCGCACCAGCTTCACCAATTCCCAGCCCACGCTGGCGCTGGGCAAGGCCATGGTGGACCGGGGTCATAAAAAAGCGGTCTGGATCACCTGGAAATACGCCGCCGGCAACGAGGCGTTTGAAGGCTTCAAGGAAAGCTACACGGCCGCCGGCGGCACCATCGTGAAGGAACTCGGCCTGCCGTTCCCCAATGTGGAGTTCCAGGCCCTGCTGACCGAGATCGCCTCGCTCAATCCCGACGCCGTGGCCTGCTTCTTTGCCGGTGGTGGCGCGGCCAAGTTCATCCGCGACTATGCGGCAGCGGGGCTCAAGGGAAAGATCCCCCTGTATGGTTCGGGCTTCCTGACCGAAGGCGTGCTGGACGCGGCAGGCCCCGCGGCCGAAGGCATCATCACCACCATGCACTACAGCGACTCGCTGGACACGCCGCGCAACAAGGCTTTCCGCCTGGCGTATGCCAAAACCTTCCGCAGCCAGCCCGACGTGTACGCGGTGCAGGGCTACGACACCGGCCTGCTGCTTTCGCAAGGGGCGGCCGCCGTCAAGGGCGACCTCTCGGCCAAGCCGGCCTTGTACAAGGCACTGGAATCCGCCGTGATCGACAGCCCGCGCGGCAAGTGGACCATGAGCAAGTCGCACAACCCCGTGCAGGACATCTACCTGCGCCAGGTCGTGAACAAGGAAAACAAGGTGATCGGCGTGGCCGCCAAGGCGCTGGCCGATTCCGGCGCCGGCTGCAAAATGGCCTGATTGTTGCCCGACCTGCCCACCGGGAGGTTTTGACGCCTCCCGTTTTTTTGCGCCAAACGTCGGAGAAGCCCTCCGCCGATGCTATGTTTGAACCATGACCCTCGCTACTTATCTCTTGTACGTCGCCGCGGTCGCGCTGCTGATTGTCACGCCCGGCCCCACGATGTTGATGTGCATCACCACGTCCATCCATCACGGGCCGCGCCGCGCCATCACCGGGGTTGCGGGAAGCGTCAGCGCGGTGCTGGGCGTCATGCTGCTTTCAGCGCTGGGCCTGGGCGCGCTGCTGGCCGCTTCAGAAACGGCCTTCACGATGGTCAAGGTTCTGGGGGCGGCTTACCTGATCTGGCTAGGCATCAAGACGTTCCGTAGTGAGGCGGTGGTTTTCCAGGCCGAAAACCAGGGCCCCAAGGGTGCCGGATACCCGTCGTTCTTCCTGCGCGGGTTCCTGGTCGGCGCCAGCAATCCCAAGGCGATTCTTTTTTTTGCTGCATTTTTCCCCCAGTTTCTGAACCCCACAGCGCCATTTGCGCCTCAATTTCTGGTTCTCGCACTGACCTTTGTCGCGTTCGAGTTCGCGGTTCTGACCTGCTGCGCATTGGGCGTTTCACAAATTGTTCCGATGCTGCGGAGCAGTCGCCCGGTTCGATGGGTGAACCGGATTTGTGGCGGCCTGTTCACCTTGCTGGGCGGGTTGTTGCTGTTCACACGTCGCCAGGCCTGATGCGAGGCGAAGGTGGTGTGCTGCGTTTTCGTTCCTCACGTTTTCTCGATACTTGTCGCCTGACATGGACTTCGCAAACTTCCTGATCCAACTGCTCAACGGTGTGCAGTACGGCCTGCTGCTGTTCATGCTGGCAGCCGGGCTGACACTGATCTTCGGCATCATGGGCGTGGTCAACCTGGCGCACGGCAGCTTTTACATGCTGGGCGCGTACCTGGCCTGGTCGCTCGGCAGCCTGCTGGGCAATCTGGCCCTGGCCATCTTCGTCGGGGCGGCGCTGGCGGTGGTGTTCGGGCTGGCGCTCGAATGGCTGCTGTTTCGCCACTTCTACAAGCGCGATCACCTCGACCAGGTGCTGCTGACCTTCGGCCTGATCTACATTTTTGAAGAGATGCGCTCCATCCTCTGGGGCGACGACGTGCATGGCGTCAACGTACCGGCGCTGCTGGGAGCCTCCATTGCGCTCACGGACAACCTGTCCTACCCGGTGTACCGGCTCTTCATGTCGGGCCTCTGCATCGCCCTGGCGCTGGGGTTGTACGCCATGATCTCCAAAACCCGCCTGGGCATGAAAATCCGTGCCGGCGCGTTCAATCGCGACATGGCCGAATCGCTGGGTGTGAACATCCAGTGGATCCATGCCATCGTGTTTGCCCTGGGCGTGGCGCTGGCCACCGTGGCCGGCATGATCGCCGCCCCCATCTCCAGCGTTTATCCCAACATGGGGTCGCAGGTGCTCATCATGTGTTTTGTGGTGGTGGTGATCGGCGGCATCGGCTCGGTGCGGGGCGCGTTCATTTCGGCCCTGCTCGTGGGGCTGGTCGACACCTTTGGCAAGGTGCTGCTGCCGCAGGTGGCGGGCATGCTGGTCTACATGCTGATGGCGGCCGTGTTGTTGTGGAAACCTGAAGGGCTGTTCAAACAATGAGCACCGCCAAGGCAAATCTCGAAACCCTGCCGCGTGGCGTGCAGCTTGCGCTGGCCCTGGGGCTGGTGGCCCTGGCGGCCACACCGTTCGTGGGCAGCGAGTTCCACGCCCAAATGGTGGCGCGGATGATGATCATGGCCATCTTCGCGATGAGCCTTGACCTGCTGCAGGGTGTCACGGGCCTGGTTTCGCTGGGCCATGCGGCGTTTTTCGGCATCGCCGGCTACGCCTTGGCCTTCCTCACGCCATCGGGTGAACCGGTCAGCCTCTGGTGGTCGCTGCCCTTGGCCGTGCTGGGCTCGGCACTGGCGGCGCTGGTCATCGGTTTTTTTGTGGTGCGCACCCACGGCATTTATTTCATCATGGTCACCATGGCGTTTGCGCAGATGGTGTTCTACCTGTTCTTCGACAACCGTGAGCTCGGCGGATCCGACGGGCTGTACGTCAACTTCAAGCCGAATGCCGCGCTGTTCGACCTGGAAAACCCCCGCGTGTTTTATTACTTCACCCTCGCCTGTCTGGTGATCACCTACGTTTTCCTGCGACGCCTGCTCTGGAGCCCGTTCGGGCGGGCACTGGCGGGCATCCGCGTCAACGAACACCGCATGCGGGCCATGGGGTATGGCACCTTCGGCTACAAGCTCGCGGCCTTCACGCTGGCCGGCGCGCTCGCGGGTCTGGCAGGCTATCTGTGGGGGGCACAAACCGGGTTTGTGAACCCCGAACTCATGGGCTTCCAGATGAGCGCCCACGCCATCATGATGGTGATCCTCGGCGGGATGGGCAACTTCGCGGGCGCCATCGTGGGGGCCTTTGCGTTCGAAACCGTGTTGCACCTGTTCAAGGACCTCCCCACCCTGGGCGCATTTCAGACGGGCAAACATTGGCAGCTCTGGATGGGCCTGTTCATCGTGCTGGTGGTGATTTTTGCGCCGCGCGGCCTGCTGGGCCTGGCCGGAAAACTGTTTGGACGAAAGGCGGCGGGCGATGAATGAGGTGCTGCTCAGCGCGCGCGCATTGACCAAGCGTTTTGGCGGACTCGCCGCCGTGAATGGCGTTTCGCTCGATTTGTGGCGGGACCGCATCCACGCCGTGATCGGGCCCAACGGGGCCGGCAAATCCACGCTGACACATCTGCTTTCGGGTGACCTTGCCCTCACCGAAGGCACGGTCACACTGGGGGGCGTCAACGTCACGGGCATGAAACCCGAGGCCATTTCGCACCGCGGCCTCGGGCGCAGCTATCAAAAGACCAACATCTTCCTGCCCTTCACGGTGTGGGAGAACGTGCGTCTGGCCGCACAATCGCGCGCCCCGCAAGCCTGGCGCTGGCTGCTGCCGGCGACAAAATCGATAGCAACCAATGACCTTGCGGCGAGGGCCATCGAGCTTTCCGGCTTGAATAATCGCCGCCACATGGTGGCCGCAGCCATCAGCCACGGCGAACAACGCCAGCTGGAAATCGCCATGACGCTGGCCACCGAACCCCAGGTGCTCTTGCTCGACGAACCCCTGGCCGGCATGGGCGTGGCCGAGGCCGAACGCATGGTCGAGCTGCTGCTCCATCTCAAAAAGGACCACGCCATGCTGCTGGTCGAGCACGACATGGACGCCGTGTTTGCGCTGGCCGATCACCTCACCGTCATGGTCAACGGCCAGGTGATCGCCAGCGGCACGCCGGCCGACGTGCGAAGCGACCCAGGCGTGCAGGCCGCCTACCTGGGCGAGGACCACTGACATGACCCCCGGCAGCACCCCACCCGACATGCTGATCCGCGCCCGCGGCCTTCACACCTATTACGGCGCCAGCCATATCCTGCGCGGCATCGACTTTGACATCCCGCGCGGCCAGACCATCGGCCTCATGGGCCGCAACGGCATGGGCAAAAGCACCCTGCTCAAAAGCCTGGTGGGGCTGGTCAAACCCCGCAGTGGCACGGTGGAAATCATGGGACGCGACATGACCGCCCGCCCGCCCTACGAGATCGCCCGACTGGGCGTCGCCTACGTGCCCGAAGGGCGTGGCATTTTTGGCAACCTGAGCGTGCGGGAAAACCTGCTGATGGCCGCAAGGCCGCGCAAAGGGGCCTCGGGCGGCCCCGGCCCGCGCGACTGGACCTACGAGCGCGTTCTCGAGACCTTCCCGCGCCTGGCCGAGCGGCTGAACCACGGGGGCCAGCAACTGTCGGGCGGAGAACAGCAAATGCTCACCATCGGCCGCGCGCTCATGACCCACCCCGACGTGCTGATCCTGGACGAAGCCACCGAAGGTCTTGCCCCGCTGATCGCACGCGAAATCTGGCGCATCTGCGCCCTCATCCGCGAAAGTGGCATCAGCAGCATCATCGTCGACAAGAACTGGAAACACGTCACGCGCATCACCGACCGCAACGTCATTCTTGTCAAGGGCGAGGTGGTTTTTGAAGGCAGTTCGGACGAACTGCAGGCCAACCCCGCATTGCTCGAGCAACACCTCGGCGTCTGAGCGGCCGAGAGTCTTTCGTTCATGCCCGCTCACCACGCCCGAAAAACTCTCCGCCTCTGAACCGCCGGGGCCACCACCTGCCGGCCCGCGCAAACGAACGGCCTACAGCAGCGGACGCAGTTCGCGCGCAGCCTCTTGGAGCAGGGGCAGAAGGTCGCGCTGCATCACCCCCGCCACCAGCCGCTGCGGGGACGCCACCACATTCAGCGCCGCCACCGCATGCCCCTGCATGTTGCGCAGCGGCACCGCCAGCGCATGGACCCCAATTTCATGCTCTTCGCTGGCCACGCACCAGTCGTCAACCCGAACCTGCTCAACGAGGGCGCGGAATTTCCGGAGTTCGACGGTGGTGTGCGGCGTCAGCCGCGGCAACTCGCGGCCTTTCAGCCAGGCCGAGAACGCCGCCCTGGGCATCGCTGCCAGCAACACCCGGCCCGTGGAGGTGGCATGGGCGGGCAAGCGCGCCCCCAGATGGAGCCCGTAGGCCAGCAGCCGCGTCGGCCCGCTGCGTGCCACGATCACCACCTCGTCACCGTCCAGCACCACGGCGGAAAACGACTCACCGGTCTGCGCAGCCATGCGGTTGAGCGTGGGTTGCAGCAGGCGCGGGAGCCGCGCCGAGGCCAGATAGCTGCCCGAAAACCGCAGCACCTTGGGCGACAGCCAGAAATAGCTGCCGTCGGTTTCCAGGTAACCCAGATGCGCCAGCGTCAGCAGATGGCGCCGGGCAGCCGCGCGCGTCAACCCGGCACGCTGCGCCGCCAGCGTGGCATTGAGGCGCTGGCGCTCGGTGTCAAAGCTTTCCAGGACGGCCATGCCTTTGGCCATACCCCCGATCAAATCCCCTTTTGCAATCATTTCAAATGCGTTAACCTTTTGCGCAGGCGGGGGAGGAAGACCGGTTCCACCGGTTGGGCCCTGGGCCTCTTGGGTTATACGATATTTGCATAAGGTCAGTGCTTTCCTCTATTTGTATTTATCGAAATAGTCTCACACAATCGCCCGCTTACGTTCGCGCAACCCCGCGCAATTCCTATAACTCTGGAGTCAACCCGATGAAAAATTTCACCCGTTCCCTTCTGGCCCTGAGCCTGGGCGCCTCGGCCCTGCTGATGGCCGCCCCGGCCTTTGCCGGCAAAACCCTGGACGCCATCAAGGCGCGTGGTCAGGTTGTGTGTGGCGTCAACACCGGCCTGGCGGGATTTTCCGCTGCGGATTCGGGGGGCAAGTGGACGGGTCTTGATGTGGACATGTGCCGTGCCATGGCCGCCGCCACCCTGGGGGACGCCGAAAAAGTCAAATACGTTCCGCTGAACGCCCAGCAGCGCTTCACGGCACTGCAATCCGGTGAGGTCGACGTGCTGTCGCGCAACACCACCTTCACGCTCACACGTGACGCGTCGCTGGGCCTGCATTCCACGGGCGTGACCTACTATGACGGTCAGGGTTTCATGGTGCCGGTCAAGAGCAAGATCAAGAGCGCCAAGCAGCTCAAGGGGCAGACGGTCTGCGTGCAATCCGGCACAACCACCGAAAAGAACCTGACCGACTATTCCAAAGCGAATGGCCTGAACATCAAACCCGTCGTGTTCGAAAAACTGGAAGCCGCCGAAAACGCGTATTTCACGGGCCGCTGCATCGCCTACACCACCGACGCTTCAGGCCTTGCCTCGACCCGCAACAAGGTCGCCAAGGACCCCAAAGATCACGTGATCCTGCCCGAGCTGATCTCCAAGGAGCCGCTGGGCCCGATGGTGCGCCGCGGGGATGATGAATGGTTTGCCATCGTGAAGTGGACCATCCACGGTCTGCTCGAAGCCGAGGAATACGGCGTGACCCAGGCCAATGTGGACCAGCTCAAAACCGAAAGCAAGGACCCTGTGGTCATGCGCATTCTCGGCACCTCCGAGGATACCGGCAAGCTGCTGGGCCTGGACAAGGACTGGATGGCCCGCGCCGTCAAGGCCACCGGCAATTACGGTGAGATTTTCGAGCGCAATGTCGGCCCCAAGTCGCCCCTGGGTCTTCCCCGTGGCGTGAACAACCTGTGGAACAAGGGCGGCCTGATGTACGCCTACCCGGTCCGCTGATCTGATCTGAACGCACCTTCAAGCGCCGCCTGGAGTCGTCACGTGCGATTCATGCGGCGCTTTGTTTTGATGCATTTGTCTTGAAACGACCGGTTGCCGGTCCGGACCCCTCCATCACGATGAGCACACACACACCTCCCAAGAAGAACCGCTGGTCGTGGCGCAGCCAGGCCTTTCGAGGTCTGATCTACCAGGCCTTGGCGATTGCCGCCATTGCCGGTGTGGTCTGGTTCCTGGCGCACAACACGCTGGTGAACATGCGTGTTCGCGGCATTCAGAGCGGCTTTGACTTTCTGTTGCAGACGGCCGGCTTTGACATTGGTGAAAGCCTCTATCCTTTCGATTCCGGCGAACCCTACTGGAGTGCCTTTCTGGTCGGCCTGACCAACACCCTGCGCGTCGCCGTGCTGGGCATTGTCCTGGCCACGATTCTGGGCACATTGCTGGGAGTGGGACGCTTTTCGCGCAATGCACTGGTACGCGGCATCTGTCTGTCCTACGTGGAATTCTTTCGCAATATCCCCGTTCTCCTGCAACTCCTGATGTGGTACGTGGTCATGACCGAGGTTCTGCCGGCCACCTCCGAGGCCTGGCAGGTAGGGAACTTCTTCCTGAGCAAGGGCGGTATCAATTACCCCATTCCGGTTTGGCAATCCGGTCACCTCTGGGCCGTGTATGGCCTGCTGCCCGGCTTGCTGCTGGCGTGGGCATGGCGGCGCCGGGCCATCAGGCAGTTCGAGGCCACGGGCCAGCCACGCAGCGTCGTGATCGTTCCCGTCATCATCGTCGTGTTGACCTGTCTGGCCGGCTGGGCCGTGGGTGGGGCACCCACCGGACTCAACTACCCCGTTCGGGGTGATTTCTCTGTCGAAAACGGCGGCGCCCTCACGCCCGAATTCCTGGCGGTACTGATGGGGCTGACGCTCTACACCGCGGCGTTCATCGCCGAGGTGGTGCGCGGGGGCATCGCTTCGGTCGCTCGCGGGCAAAGCGAGGCAGCCAGCGCACTGGGCCTGGGAAAAACGCAGGAAATGCGACTCGTGATGCTGCCGCAGGCCTTGCGGGTGATCATTCCGCCACTGACCAATCAGTACCTGAACCTGACCAAGAATTCATCCCTGGCCGTGGCCATCGGCTACCCCGACGTGGTGTCGATTGCCAACACCTCGCTCAATCAGACCGGCCGCGCCGTCGAATGTATTGCCATCGTGATGCTGGTGTACCTCACCACCTCGCTTGGCACCGCCCTGTTGATGAACTGGTACGACAGCCGCTCGGCCATCAAGGAACGTTGAAGGAACCGACGCCATGAACGCCAATGTCTTTCAACCCATCGCTCCGCGACCCGCGCCGGTCAATACCGAAGGCCCTGTGGCCTGGGTCAGGGCGAACCTGCTGGCCGACTGGAAAACCTCGCTGGCCACCGTCGTGATCGGTGCAATGCTGCTGTGGCTGTTGCCGCAGGTGCTGAACTGGGCCGTGTTCAAGGCCGTATGGATTCCCAGCTTCGACGCATGCCGGGCCGACGGCGCGGGCGCCTGTTGGGGCGTGATCGCCGAGAAGTACCGTCTCATCATCTTTGGCCGATATCCATTCGCGGAACATTGGCGCCCCTTGCTCGCCACGATTCTGCTCATCAGCTTGCTGGTGATCAGTTGCATCCGCTACTTCTGGAAAGCCTGGCTGCCGGTGCTCTGGATCGTGGTGCTGGCAGTGTTCTTCACGCTGATGCATGGTGGCGTGGCGGGGCTGAGCGTGGTCAGCACCGACCGCTGGGGAGGCCTGCCGCTGACCATATTGCTGGCCTCGCTGTCGCTGGTGGCCTCGTTTCCGATCGCGCTGGTGGTGGCGCTGGGGCGGCGCTCCAATCTGCCGGCCATCCGCACCTTCTGCACTGTCTACGTGGAGCTGATCCGGGGCGTGCCGCTGATCTCGGTGCTGTTCATGGCCTCGTTCATGTTCCCGCTGTTCATGCCGCAGGGGCTCCAGATCGACGTGCTGCTGCGCGTCCTGATCGGCATCACGCTGTTCGCCGCCGCCTACATGGCCGAGGTGATCCGGGGCGGACTGCAAGCCATCCCCAAGGGGCAGATCGAAGCAGCCGCCACGTTGGGCCTGAGCTATTGGCAGACACAACGCAAGATCGTGCTGCCGCAGGCATTGGCCATGGTGGTGCCGGGCATCATGAACAACTTCATTTCCACCTTCAAGGACACCTCGCTGGTGACGATTGTCGGCCTGTACGAGCTGACAGGCGCCATGAGCCTGGCCCTGAATTCCGATGCCGACTGGCGCCCCTTCACCATCGAAGGTTACTTTTTCATTGCCTTGATCTATTTCGTCTTCTGCTTTTCCATGTCGCGATACAGCCACTGGGTCGAGCAGCAGGTCAACAAAAGCAAACTGAGATAACTTGTGCGGAACCGGCTCCGCGGCACTACACCTGCAGAGCCCGCGCCGCCCTCGACACCATTGAAACCTTGCGGGACAGTTCAGGATTTGCCAGGCAAACATGCTCCGTCCCCAACCCATCAGGATGATCATGACCCAGACCAGCAACGCCCCCATCATCACCTTCGACAAGGTCAACAAGTGGTATGGCAATAATTTTCACGTGCTTCGTGACATCGACCTCACCGTCCCCAAGGGGGAACGCATCGTGATCTGCGGCCCGTCAGGCTCCGGCAAATCAACGCTGATCCGCTGCATCAACCGGCTGGAAGAACACCAGCAGGGACACCTCACGGTGGATGGCGTGGAACTGACCGACGACGTCAAGGCGATTGACGACGTTCGCAAGAAGGTCGGCATGGTGTTCCAGCAGTTCAACCTGTTTCCGCACCTCACCGTGCTCGAAAACCTGACGCTGTCGCCGATGTGGGTGGGCAAGATGCCCAAGAAAGAAGCCGAGGAAAAGGCCATGCTGCAACTGGAGCGCGTGCGTATCGCGGAGCAGGCGCAGAAATACCCGCTGCAGCTCTCGGGGGGCCAGCAGCAACGCGTGGCGATTGCCCGCGCCCTGTGCCTGACGCCGCGCATCATGCTGTTCGACGAACCCACTTCGGCCCTCGACCCCGAGATGATCAAGGAAGTGCTCGATGTGATGATCGAGCTGGCCAACCAGGGCATTACCATGCTGTGCGTCACGCACGAAATGGGCTTTGCCAAAGCGGTGGCCGACCGCGTGATCTTCATGGACCAGGGCCAGATCGTCGAGCAAAACGCCCCCAACGAGTTTTTCAACAACCCCCAGAACGAGCGCAGCCGGGACTTCCTGTCCAAGATCCTCGGACACTGAGCGCATTGGGCACAAGCCACGTTGCGCGATGATCGCGCAACCCGCGCATTCATCGCACAGCCGATGCGCCAGCCACTGGCCGCAGACCGCGCCAGCGCCTACAGTCTCCAGACCATTTCAGGAGACACCCCATGCGCACCCAGGTTGCCATCATCGGTGCAGGCCCCTCCGGCCTGCTGCTCGGCCAGTTGCTTCACAAGGCCGGCATTGACGCCATCATTCTGGAGCGCCAAAGCGGCGACTACGTGCTGGGGCGCATCCGCGCCGGCGTGCTGGAGCAGGTGTGCATCGACCTGCTGGACGAGGTGGGCGTGGGCCAGCGCATGCACCAGGAAGGGTTGGTGCATGGTGGTTTTGACATGCTGTTCCAGGGCCGGCGCCACCGCATCGACATGCACGGCCTGACCGGCGGGAAGAACGTCATGGTCTACGGTCAGACCGAAGTCACGCGCGACCTGATGGACGCACGCCAGGCGGCCGGTCTGCCCACGGTGTACGAAGCCAGCCACGTCACCGTGCGCGACTTCGACACCACCCGCCCCCGCGTGCACTACGAGGAGGACGGGAAAACCTTCGAGATCGAATGCGACTTCATCGCGGGCTGCGACGGCTTTCATGGCGTGTGCCGCGCCAGCGTGCCCGAAGGTGCCGTGACCAGCTACGAAAAAATCTACCCCTTCGGCTGGCTGGGCGTGCTCTGCGACACCCCGCCGGTGCACGAGGAACTGATTTACGTCAACAGCCAGCGCGGCTTTGCGCTGTGCTCCATGCGCAGCCACACCCGCAGCCGCCACTACCTGCAGGTGCCGCTGAGTGACAAGGTCGAGGGCTGGAGCGACGACGCCTTCTGGCAAGAACTGCGCCTGCGGCTGGACCCGGC
This sequence comes from Burkholderiaceae bacterium, assembly GCA_041739435.1. Taxonomy (GTDB): domain Bacteria; phylum Pseudomonadota; class Gammaproteobacteria; order Burkholderiales; family Burkholderiaceae_C; genus PHCI01. The sequence continues at coordinate 639 of JBGSNW010000039.1, read as the reverse complement.
TGCGCGCGACGCGCTGGTCACCGGCCCGTCCATTGAGAAAAGCATCGCCCCGCTGCGCAGCTTCGTCGCCGAGCCCATGCGCTTTGGCCGCCTGTTCCTGGCCGGCGACGCCGCGCACATCGTGCCGCCCACGGGCGCCAAAGGCCTGAACCTGGCCGCCACCGACGTGAAATACCTGTCGCGCGCGCTCATCGAGTTTTACGGGGAAAAAAGCAAGGCTGGCATTGACACCTATTCCGACACCTGCCTGCGCCGCATCTGGAAGGCCGAGCGCTTTTCGTGGTGGTTCACCAGCCTGATGCACCACTTCCCCGAAAACGGCCCCATCGGCCAGAAGCTTCAGGAGGCCGAGCTGGACTACCTGGTCCACTCCGAAGCGGCGGCGCGCTCGGTGGCCGAGAACTACGTGGGCCTGCCGCTGGACTTTGGCGAGTGAATCCACGCCAGGGCCGCCACGGGGGGTGCGGTCGCCCCGGTGTGGCGCCACACCATGAAATTGGGGTAAATTCGTGCCATAGCCCCGTCAAAAGGTCGTGGATAGCTATTTTTTCAATAGCATTGGAGCCCCATGTCATTGCCCCGCCCCCGTTCCCCGCTGCGCGCCCTGCGCGGCGTCCGCGTGCTCAGCCTCGCGCTCAA
>JBGSNW010000036.1:0-5648 GCA_041739435.1 Burkholderiaceae bacterium | reverse complement strand
CGCCGCCGTGGCCCACCGTGTTACCAAGAACGCCGCCCGCGATGGCCCCGATGGTCGCGCCCGCACCCGAAGATGGCGGCGGCCCGACGACCTGTTCGGTGGAGCAGACCTGCCGCGGAACACCCACTTGCTGAATGACGGGGGTGCTGGAAAGTACCCGGCCCATTTCCTGGGCCATGCCAACACTCGCGGTGACGGCCAGTGTGGTGAAAACAACGATATTTTTCATGGGGAACCCCTTACTTTCCGTGCCAGTTTAGACCTTGGAGCGAAAACTGCGTGTTTTGTTCGGTAAAGCCCGCGTAAATTGCCCGCAAAGCGCGAATTCGCCCCTGTTCAACGCGGCTGAAGAGGATCGGTGCACAGCAGATTCCACCGCTCCGGGTCAAAACCCACGGTGTAACGGGTGGGTGCGGCTTCGCCCCAGTCCATGAGCGGGCGTTTGATGACGCTGGGTTGCGACAGCATCAGGGCGCAGGCGCTTTGTGTGTCGCAAACGGCAAGCTGTTGTGCTGTGGCCAATTTGCGCCATGTCAGCCCCTGCCGATTGACAAGTTTTTCCCATCCGATCGCGACCGTCCATTGCGCGAGGGCATCGCTCGGCACCCCGTTCTTTTTGAAATCGTGAAACTGAAAGGCGACATCGTGGCGTTGAAGCCAGTCTCGGGCTGTCCTGACCGTGTCGCAGTTGGGGATTCCATACATCGTGGGCATGGGCGTGATTTTCCACAGAAATATGGATGGCGGGCGTCGTCCAATACGGGTCGGACGGCCGACTTCGAAAGGGCATGGTGACGGGCTGACGACAGGCATGTCAGTCCTCGCCCAATTCGGTGGGGTGGGACTGGACGCAGCCTTTGGGTTTGGCGATGCGTGTCGTCATGCTTCTGGGCACCAGGCCTTCGAACAAGAGGGTCAGATGGCCCAGATGGGCGCGGGCCACCGCTTCGCCGTGCAGGTCACACAGGGCGGCCATCAGGTCGCTGCGCGCATGCCAGAGGGCCAGCGGGTCCTCGGTAAAGCTGATTTTTCGGGTCAATTGGGGAAAACGGATTGCACCCGCATCGCCCAGGCAATCCCGCATGGATTGCCGGATACGGGCCACGCGGTTGGGCTGGAGGGTGTTTGTGGGCGGTGCGGCACCGCCCAGCAGAGCAAAAAAGCTGCTGCGAAGATTGGGTTTGATCCAGCGCATTTTTAGGCACTCCGGAATACGGAAACGGTTGCGGACGCCAGGACCGGACAGGACAGGACAGCGTTGCGGTCACTGTCCTGCCCGATCACGGTCTCCTGTTTACGATTCGAACTTGACGCTCACGGCAGTGATCGTGGTGCTGCTACCCGACGAGTCGGCGGCCCGCCCTTTGACCTCGACCCGCGCGCCATTGACCAAACTGGCCGGGTTGCCGACGATGACATTGCTGGTGAAGTTCACCGTGACGCCGCGGACGACGAACGAGGTTGCTGTCAGCCCCGATACCGTTCCGTGCAGCTCGAACTCCATCTTGTTCACGTCGTCGTCATCCTCGAGCTTGACCCGTGTGGCAATCAACACCCCGCTGCGGACGCTGCCTTTGACTTCGACCCGGGTGCCGGCCGCAATGCCGGTTGACCCCTCGGGGAAGCTCGCGCCAGAGGCGTCCACCGGGATGCCATTCACTGAGAAAGTGGCGTTGTTGGTGAACGAGGTGACCGTGCCTTCCACTTCTGCTTCATCGCGATCTTCGGTGCTGCTCTCGGGTGCGCGAACCCGCGTGGCGACCCATTCGGACGGGGCGGGCGTCTGCGGTTGCAGGCGTACACGAACCAGCACGTTGTTGGCAAGATTGACGCGCACATCCTGGGTGGTGCTGTAGTTGATGCGGATAGAGCCAATGTCGAACTTCCTCGCCACCGCATCGAGGTTCTTGACCAGGCCCTGAATCTTGTAGGCGGACGGGCTGGTTTTTCTTTCAATGAACGTGGCCTGGAGGCGGTTCGAAACCGGATTGATCACGCCGTGAACTTCGACCACAGTGGCGGTGGCCAAAGACGCAAAACCATTGGTCAGCGAGGTATCGAAAATGGTGCTGCCCGTGACTTCAACGGTCTGTCCCAACACCACAAAGGTCTTTGCCCCCGCGTCCGGTGTGCCTTCAATCGGACCCTGAAGTTCGCCGCCCACCACCACAGAACTGGCGGTGCCGCTGATGCCGTCGTCAAGCGAGCCCTTGATCGTGGCGAACATCCCCAGTTTGAGCTTGCCGCGCATGTCGTTGCCGTCATCGTCGGACACGCTGGCGGTGTCGTCGTTGAACCGGACCCCGTTGACGATCACTGAACCGAAACCCGTGATGGGGCCTGCCGACAGTGCGCTTCCAGCAGTTGTTGTGCCACCTCCACCACCGCCGCAGGCGATGACGATACCAGCCGTCAATACGGCCGACAAAACGGCAGCCCAGCGCTTCGGCGCGTTCTGCGAGGGATGTGCAGGTTTTTTCATGTTTTCACTCCTTGATACGGGTCTGGCTGGTTGTTGAAGCAAACCGGATCGAGCCAGGCAGCGCAGGCGGTTTGCAGTTTGAGAAAAATGGTTGTGGCGCTCACGACTTGAACTCGATTCGTGTCGCGTTGATCACGGTGCCGCTGGCGCTGGCGGTGCCTTTGACTTCCAGTACACCCAGGTACCCGATGAGCCTGGCCGCGTTGCCGTTGATGTAGGTGGGCGACAGCGTCACAAAATTGACGGTGACGCCCCGGATGACGAATGTGCTGCCGACGACGGGGCTGATGGTCCCCTCGAATTCGAATTCGAGGCTGTCCACGCGGGCGTCGTCTTCGAGTTCAACCTCCGTTGCCACCAGCACACCAGCAAGGAAGGTGCCCTCGACCTCGACCCGCACGCCGATGGCGAGGCCGGGGGGCGTGGTGATGCGGGACGCGTCCACCGCAATGCCGTTGACGCTGAAAGCGCTGGCACTGGTGAATGTGGTGATGTTTCCCTCGATTTCGGACTTGGTGCCTTCAGCGCCGCTGCTGTCGGCGCGTGCGATCCGGGTGGCCGACCACACCGCGGGTGCCGGATTGGCCGCGACCAGGCGTACACGAACCTGCGCACCGTTGACGGGTGTGAAGCCCACGTCGGCGGCCGGTGTGCTGCTGTATTCGATTCTCAACGCCCCGATGCGGAATGTTCGGCCGGCGGGAACGTGATTGCCGACCTCGCCCTGCACACGGAAGATTTGTGTGCCAGGCGACTGGCGCTGGACGCGTGTCGCGGTCAAGCCTTCCGATTTGGAAAATCCGTGGATCTCGACCACATCGCCCACGGCCAGCGAGGCCAGCCCGAATGGCAAGCCGGGTACGCCGCCGCTCGTTTCGGCTTCAAAAATGGTGCTGCCGGTGACCTCAATGCGTTGCTCCAGGACGAAGAAGCGGTGGTTGCCGACGTCGATCGACGTGACGCGCCCCACAATCTGCGCGCCAAACGAAACGCTGCGTGCGGTACCCGTGGTGGTGGTCACGTTGGAGCCGTCCACTGCGGCCACCATGCCAAGCCGGAGATCGTCACGGCTGCGCACGCTGCCGTCGTCGTCAGTGAAGGTTGCGCTGCTGTCGTCAAACCGGATGGTGTTGACGATCACCGAACCGAAACCGCGCACCGTGCCCACCGAGACAAAGCCTGTGCCGCCGCTGCTGATGCCGGCAATCGACGTGCCACCGCCACAACCCGACAGACTGGCCGCGACGGCGGTCAGCGCAAAGAGGCATTCGCGCCGGTTCAGGCTGGCGTTCTCGTGTTTCTGGAGCAAGGACGTCATACGCTTTTTTCCTTTGGTGGCGGGTTGTTGGGGGTGGGCACGGTGGGCATGGACTGAGACCAGGTGAACAGCCCGACGCGGATCGATTGGGTTTGTGCTCGCCCGGCCTGGGCGTCTTCGCTCATCAGTTGCTCGAGCTGCGGCGTCACGGTCAACAGCAGGGTTCGCCATTGCTGCGCCATGATGGCGCGGGCCTGCACCAGCGATTCGACGGAAAGCTCGTCGGCAAACAAGGCCTGCTCAATGTGTTGTGTTCCATCGGCCAGCACGTTGGCGGTGGCGGCGCGCAGATGGTCGCCCACGTTTTCCCCGAGGAATGCGACCATGTTCGCCCAGTCGCCGCGTGGCACGAAGGCGTCGCGCAACAGGCGGACGTGATCCCCGCTGGCATCCGTCTCGGCCAGTTTCAGGCGACACAGTTCGTCGAGCAGCGTGCGCGGGTGGACGTCGCGTGTCACCGACTGGGCCAGGGCTTCGAAGCTCGGTGCGGGCCCCTGTCGGGGCAGCCAATCGGTGGCGTTGCCGCCGGACTTCAACGACGGGCCCGATATCCAGCGGGTAAAAAGTTCGGTGACCGGCGAGTGGCGCGGCGTGACCGGCGCCTGCTCCGGCGCAAGACGAAGGCGCGCCACTTCCCGCCGTGTCAGGCCCGTGGTGGCGCTGATGCGGCTGGTGAGCCGGGCGGCAGGCAGATGGGCATGGGCATCCACCGCAGCGGCGACAAACGCGTGCCGCATCCGGGCCTCCACCGTCTGGATCGGGATCCCCTTGGCCACGCACAGCTGCGCCAGCGGCGCCAGCACGCGCTCCAGTGCGCGAATCAGCGCATCCTGTTCGTCGGCAATCGACGCGTCTGGAGGGAGTGTGGCGGATGTGGGCATGGTTGGGCGGCCGATGGGGCAAGTATAAATGTGCAAAATGCACATTTAATTTGGGAAAATGTAACAAATATCGTGAGCGGTGGCTGCCACAGCCTTGTGGCGGCGGCGATCCGGACGCTCAGGGTTTGCCCGGATAATTCGGGCATCCATGCGCACCCTTTCTGACTGGCTCGCCCATTGCGAGCAACTTCACCCCAAAACCATTGACCTTGGCCTGGAGCGTGTACGGCTGGTCGCGGCGCGGCTGAACGACGGCACCGGACTGCGCTTCGCGTGCCCGGTGATCACCGTGGCGGGCACCAATGGCAAGGGTTCGACTTGCGCCATGCTCGAGGCCATCCTGTTGCAGGCGGGCTATCGCACGGGCGTCTATACGTCCCCTCATCTGGTGCACTTTGAAGAGCGCTGCCGGTTGTGCGGAGAATCTGCCGACGCGCCGACACTGGCCGCCCACTTTTCCCAAGTGGAGGCGGTGCGGGGTGACGTCACCCTGACTTACTTTGAATTCACCACCCTGGCGATCCTCAGCCTCCTGGCGGCTTCCGCGCTGGACGTGGTGATCCTGGAGGTCGGGCTGGGCGGACGGCTGGATGCCGTCAACGCCATCGACACCGATTGCGCCGTGATCACCAGCATTGACCTGGACCACATGGAATTTCTCGGCACGGACCGCGAGAGCATCGGCCGCGAAAAGGCGGGGATCCTGCGCACCGGCAAGCCGGCCATCGTGAGCGACCCGCTGCCGCCGCAAAGCGTGGTCGACCGCGCAGTCGAAATCGGCGCTGATCTGTGGCGCGTGGGCAAGGACTTCAATGTGGCGGGCGATGCGCAGCAATGGGGTTGGACGGGCCGCGGGCGACGCTACAGCGGCATGGCCTACCCGGCACTGCGGGGGGCCAACCAGTTGGTGAACGCGGCCGGCGTGCTGGCCGCGCTGGAATCCCTGCGCGGGCGCATCCCGGTGACG